>NZ_JBICRM010000017.1:0-198505 GCF_043197025.1 Nonomuraea marmarensis | reverse complement strand
GCGAGCCATCGACGATCTCGCTCACCGTGGCGGGATCGCCGCCTGACCAGCGACTCCGCCCAACATCAGCCCAACATCACCAAACTTGACTCGATCTTCCCGGCTTCGCCGAATCAAGCCGGGCTAGGGCAGTGCCGGGGACGTAAGCTGTCCCGAAGAGTCACTGCGAATACCGTTGGGTGCCATGACGTCCACCGATGTGCCTTCTCGGCCTAAGAGGGGGCTCGCCTCCAACGCCCGGGCCAGGCTGAGCTGGGTGCGCGACACGAAGTCGTGGGCGACCGTACGCGCGGCCACGAACGCCGGCGTCAACTACCGGGTCACCGGCCTGGCGGGCGAGGCGGCTTTCTTCGCGCTGCTCTCGCTGCCGCCTTTCGTGCTGGGCCTGATCGGGGTCCTGGGCAAGCTCGGCACCTGGCTGGGGCCCAGCGTGGTCACGCAGGTGAAGACGTGGGTGATCGACCAGGCCGGGCTGCTGTTCACCGACGACGCGGTGAACAAGGTGATCAACCCGCTCATCACCGACGTGCTCAGCGACGACGCGGGCAAGGTGTCGATCATCTCGCTGGGCTTCCTGCTGTCCCTCTGGTCCGGCTCCCGCGCTCTTTACGTCTTCGTCGACCTCATCTCCGTCGCCTACGGGCTGGGGGAGGAGCGGGGCATCATCCGTACCAGGCTGATGTCGTTCGGGCTCTATATCGTGGGGCTGATCATCGGGATCATCGTCATGCCGATCCTGGTCATCGGGCCGACGCTGCTCAAGGACACGCTGCCCGGCGAATACGGCATCCTGATCGACCTCCTCTACTGGCCGGTCGTGATCATCGGCTCCGTGTTGTTCCTGACGGTGCTCTACCACGTGAGCGTGCCGGTGCGGACCAAGTGGTACCGGGAGTTGCCGGGGGCGATCCTGGCGTTGTTCCTGTGGATCGTGTGCGCGGCGGTGCTGCGGGCCGTGCTGGCCGCGTGGTTCTCGCCCGTGTCCGTCTACGGCTCGCTGGCCGCGCCCATCGCGTTGCTGCTCTGGCTCTACATCACCGCGCTCGCCGTGCTGATCGGGGCCATTCTGAACGCCGAGGTCGATCGGCTCTGGCCGGGCATCGGCCGTACCAAATAGCCCCCCGCGGATCCGCTATCGTCTAGGGCGAGACGCGACTGGCGCATTGGGTGGGATCGACCACCGGGGAGCGAAAGGAGCGGAGGCCGTGCGCCTGGGTCTTCGCGGATTGTCAACGATCACAGGAGAGTCATGAGTTCTCTCGCTAGCGTCGACCCGCAGATAGCCGAGCTCATCAAGGCGGAAGAGCGGCGGCAGGCCGACACCGTCAAGCTGATCGCGTCCGAAAACTACGTGTCCAAGGCCGTGCTCGAGGCCACCGGCACCGTCCTGACGAACAAATACTCCGAGGGCTACGCGGGCAAGCGCTACTACGAGGGCCAGCAGGTCATCGACCAGATCGAGACCGTGGCCATCGAGCGCGCCAAGTCCCTGTTCGGCGTCGAGCACGCCAACGTCCAGCCCTACTCCGGCTCGCCCGCCAACCTGGCCATCTACATGGCGTTCCTGCAGCCGGGCGACACCGTGCTGGGCATGGGCCTGCCGTTCGGCGGCCACCTCACGCACGGCTGGTCCGTCTCGGCCACCGGCAAGTGGTTCAACCCGGTCCGCTACGGCGTACGCAAGGACACCGGCCGCATCGACCTCGACGAGGTCCGGCAGCTCGCGCTGGAGCACCGGCCGAAGCTGATCTTCTGCGGCGGCACCGCGATCCCGCGCACGATCGACTTCGAGGGCTTCGCCTCGATCGCCCGCGAGGTCGGCGCCATGCTGGCGGCCGACATCGCGCACATCGCGGGCCTGGTCGCGGGCGGCGCGCACCCCTCCCCGGTGGGCCACGCCGACGTGATCTCCACGACCACGCACAAGACGCTGCGCGGCCCGCGCGGCGCGATGCTCATGGCCACCAGCGACGAGCACGCCAAGGCGCTCAACAAGGCCGTCTTCCCCGGCCTGCAGGGCGGCCCGCACAACCACACCACCGCCGCCATCGCCGTCGCCCTGCACGAGGCCGCCCAGCCGTCCTTCCGCGACTACGCGCACCAGATCGTCGCCAACGCCAAGGCCCTGGCCGACGAGCTGGGCTCGCGCGGGTTCGACCTGGTCTCGGGCGGCACGGACAACCACCTGATCCTGCTGGACCTCACACCCAAGGGCATCGGCGGCAAGCCGGCCGCGCAGGCGCTCGACCGCGCGGGGCTGGAGACCAACTACAACACGGTGCCGTTCGACACCCGCAAGCCGTTCGACCCGTCGGGCATCCGCATCGGCACGCCGTCCGTGACCTCGCGGGGGATGGGGGAGGCGGAGATGCGGCAGATCGGGGCGTGGATGGACGAGGTCGTCACGGCCCTCGCCAAGGGCGACGCCGAAGACGTCATTACGCGCGTCCACCACGAGGTCAGCGAGCTCACCGCGCAGTTCCCGGCCCCTGGCCTGTAAAAACCCCATATGTTACGGCGGAGCCAAGTGGGCGCCACCCGCCGCACATCGGAAGGGCCTCCAGGGTGACGCCCGCTGACCCGCACGTGGCGGGCCGCCGTCACGGCGCGACCTTGCCCACGTGGGTGGTTTTCCGCTGGGCCGAGAGATGACGGAACGCCCCGCCGCACGGGCTCCCGTGTGCGGCGGGGCGTTCGTCGCGACGTGGGCCGGAGTACCCCGTCGCGATGGCCTACCGGCGGCCCGGGGGACCGGGCGCCGGATCGGCCGGGGATGGCCTCTCGGGGGACGGGACCGAGTCGTCCCCCGTCAGCCTCAGCCGAGGAACAGGTAGTCGGCCCCGTACGGGACCTTGGCCTGGCTGCCTGGCTCGCAGGACCCGGCGGGGGCGACGCCGCCGGTGGTGTTCAGGCGCAGGATCTGGGTGGCGTGCGCGAGCAGGCCGCTGTCCTTGCCCGCCTGGGTGGCGTCGAGCACCAGCTCGGGGATGTTCTGGTCGCCGTTCGGCGTCCTGGTGACGATGGTGCCGCGCACCGCGCTGCCGTCGGGGGCGATCCACTGCGGTGGCCCTTCGCCCGGCGTCACGAACGAGTGGTCGATCCCGCGCCGCAGCTTGGCCGTCACGCCGAGCTGGGTGAAGGCGTAGCCGCCGGCCGGCTTCTCGGTGCAGGTGTAGAGCTGCGAGCCGCGCAGCACGTCGGCCGTGAGCGCGCGCGGGTGGGTGAACGGCCGGCCGGACAGCTGGCCGCGTACCGCGCCGCCGTCGAAGTCGACCGTGTGCAGGTTCGTGTAGTAGCGGCCGGGGTTCGCGGCGATGCGCTTGACGACGCCGGCGGCGACCGGCGTCTCCCCCGCCACGCCGGTCAGGTTGGCCGGCAGGCTCCCCGCGAACAGGTCCGCGACCACCGGGCCGTTCTTCCCCGCCACGGCCTTGTGCACGTGCCCGTTGGTCACCGCGCCGAGCCCCGACCAGGAGGCGGTGTAGGCGATCGACCCGCCGGTGGGCCGCAACCACCAGACGGCCTGGCCGTCCTGGTCGCCGCGCTTCTTGCCGTCCTTCTCCTGGACCTCCTGCGCCCCGTCGGCCCAGGAGGAGAGCGTGGCCTGGTTGCTGCCGTGCAGCACCCCGTTGAGATCGACGGGCTTGCTCAGCCGGTGGAACTGCCCCCGCACCGCGCCCTTGGGATGCGCGGCGTCGTGCAGGTTCGCGTAGAAGCCGCCGGGGTTGTCGAGCAGCGACTTGACCAGCTCGGGGTCGGCCTTGACGGTGCCGGTGACGCCGAGCACGGACGTGGGCAGCGGCTTGGTGAAGAACTCGAGCTTGACGTCCCCGTTCGTGCCTTTGGCGCCCAGGTGGACGTGACCGGCGACCGGCGAACCGATCTCGTTCCACCGGGCCGCGAACGTGACCTCGTTCCCGCTGATCCTGAGCACGACCGTCGAACGCCCGTCGACGTCACCCTCGACCCCCACCTCGTTGGCACCGCGCAGCCCGGCGGCGAGATAGACGTCGTCCCCGGAAGTCGAGGCGTTCGCGTGAACCGGGATAAGAAGCGCACCTGCCACCAAAGCGCCAGGAATGATGATCTTACGGATAGACATCGTGAAACCTCTTAAAGGGTTGGATATTCCGGTTGGTACGGCAAGCAGTACGCGGCCCGGCCCGGCAGAGGTTCAACCCGTGAATCCGTAAATTTCCACACAACGGGGAAGCGCATAAAAAGCCCTCCCACCAGCGGCGGGAGGGCTTCGAGGCCGACGATCAGGCCTTGATGGTGAGCAACTTCTTACCTGTCGAGGTGACCACCTCGAAATGGTCGATGTCCTTCAGCTGCGTGGCGCTGCCGCCGTGCATGTAGAGCGGATCAGGCGATCCCGGAACTCCGTACCCGGCTGGAGGTACGGACCATCCGGTCATCACCCGGCGCTCTCCCGACTTGCCGACCGAGATCAGCTCGCACTCCAGCGGCCCCTTCACCCCGGCCAGCTTGAGCGCGGCATGCGTGCCCCACCCCTTGGACTCCACCACCAGCCCGCCGGTCACCCCGTCGGCGCCGTTGCCCTCGATCGGGGCGCCGTCGGCGTAGAACTGCTCCGCCGGGCCCATGTGATCGGCGTGCCCCTGCGCGACCTGCGGCGCGCTCTCGGCGTCCAGTTGCGTGCCGATGGTCAGCCCGCCGGCCACCAGCGTGACCGCCGCCGCCATCCCGATCACGAACGTCCCCCTGCGCGTCCGCCTGTCGGCCGCCTTCCTGCGCTGGAGCAGGTCGATCACCGGTTCAGGGGACGGGGGCTCGTGGTCCTCCACCGGGCCGATGCCGTTCAGCACGCTCGCCACGCCGGCCAGGTCGGCCAGCTCGAAGCGGCAGGTGGGGCAGCCGAGGAGATGGGCCTCGAAGGCCAGCCTGTCGTCCTCTTCCAGCAGGCCCAACGCGTAAGCGCCCACATCTGTGTGCTCGACTCTCGAGGTCACGCCGTCACCCCCCTCTCCTCCAGCGCGACCCGCAGCGCGCGGACCGCGTAGTAGACCCGGGACTTCACGGTGCCCACCGGGATGCCGAGCGCCTCGGCGGCGTCGTTGACCGACCGGTCCCGCAAGATCGTCTCGTTGAGGATCTCGCGGTGTGCCGGCGACAACGCCTTCAGCGCCTCTGACACGACCACCTGGTGCAGCAGTCCCTCCATCTCGTCCGGCACTGGCATGCTCTCCAGCGGTCCGTCGCCCGACTCCTGCGGCCGGGCCTCCCGGCGCCGCCGGTCATCGATCACGATACGTCTGGCGACCGTGGCGAGCCAGGGCATCAACGAGACCGAGTCGGGGTCGAGCTGCTCGGAGCTCCGCCAGGCGCGGATCATGGTCTCCTGCACCACGTCTTCCGCCCACTGCCGATCTCCCGCCGTCAATCTGATCACGAAGGCCAGCAGCGGCCCGTGATATTCCCGGTAGAGCGCGGACACGACCACCTCGTCATCCGGTCGCACACGCCGGATCCAGTGTCGTAAGCGCGGCTTGCCCATCGGGGCGGCTCCGTCGGCCGAGGGCGGGGGATACGTGCTGACTCGCATCATTCCCCTTTCTCGCGTCCGTCGGCAGGTGGTACGGCCAGCCGCCCTGGCACGGTTCAACAGATCGCCGAAGTTAATCCGATTGCATCCCTGAGGACAGGGTGCGTAGAGTCGCTCCCGGCAACCGATCGAGGAGGTGAGGACCATGCGGGTCACGCTGTTCTGCCTGCCGTCCGTCCACCTCCGGGGGCTCGTCTGAGCTGCCCGGCTCCTTCTCGAGTCAAAGGTTCACCACGTTGTCCCACGATCTTTCGCTGCTCGGCTGGAACGATCTCCGCGCCGCCGAGCTGCCCACCGACACCGTCCCCGCCCGCGTGGCCCGCATCGACCGCGGCGCCGCCGAGGTGATCACGGCGGACGGCCAGTTCCACGTCAAATACGGCGCCCGGGTACGCCGGGCGTCGGCCGCCGACCCGGTCGCGCTGCCGTGCGTCGGCGACTGGGTCGCGCTCAGGCTGCTCCCGGAGGGGCGCTACGAGCTCGACGAAGTCCTGCCGAGGACGACCGCGTTCATCAGGGGCGGCGTGAGCCGCGACTCGGTCGGCGGCCTGTCGGGCGACGGCCAGGGCCAGGTGCTCGCGGCCAACGTCGACGTCGTCTTCGTGGCCGAGCCGTCGATGCACTCCACCGACTTCGCCGACCTCGGCCGCATCGAACGCCTCGTCGCCCTGGCCTGGGAGTCCGGCGGCACGCCCGTCGTGCTCGTCACCAAGTCCGACCTGTTCGAGGACGGCCTCGACGAGCTGCTCGCCGACGTCCGCGTCGCCGCCCCCGGCGTCGACGTACACGCCGTCTCCTCGCTGCAGGGGGAGGGGGTCGCCCTGGTCGGCGACTATCTCGCGGGCTCCCGCACGGCCGTCATCCTCGGCGCGTCGGGCGCGGGCAAGTCCACCCTGGTCAACGCGCTGGCCGGGGGGTCCGTCATGGAGACCCAGCGGGTACGCGCCGCCGACGGGCGCGGCCGGCACACCACCGTGCATCGGGAGCTGATCCCGCTGCCGGGCGGCGGGCTGGTCATCGACACGCCGGGCATCCGCAGGATCGGCCTCTACGACATCGGCGAGGGCGTCGACCTGGTCTTCTCCGACATCGAGGCGCTGGCGGAGCGATGCAGGTTCGGCGACTGCGGCCACTCCGGCGAGCCCGGTTGCGCGGTGCTGGCCGCCCTGGAGAGCGGCGAGCTGCCGGAGCGGCGCCTGGAGAGCTGGCGCAAGCTGCAGCGGGAGGCCGCGTGGATGGCCTCGCGGACGGACGCCCGCCTGCGCAAGGAGCAGCAGAACAAGTGGAAGGTGATCACCAAGGAGATGCGCCGCTCGGGCCGCAACCGCCCCTGACCCCCACTCGGCGTGACCGTTGGCCGAATGGCGGGCGGTGTGGAGGCGAGGGAGCCGGCGTCAGCGGGTAGGCACGGGTCATGGAGCTCTTCGCAGACCGGGCCGAGGCTGGGGCACAGCTCGCCGAGCGGCTGCGGGACGCGCACGACCCTGTGGTGCTGGCGCTGCCCCGCGGCGGGGTGGCCGTGGCCGTGCCCATCGCGCGCAGGCTCGGCGCGGTGCTCGACGTGCTCGTGACCAGGAAGATCGGCTATCCGCCGACCCCCGAGCTGGGCGTCGGCGCGATAGCCGAGGGCGGCGAGCCGGTGTTCGACCTGGCGCTGCTGCACCGGCTGGGCCTGACGCCCGAGTCCGTGGCCGACGTGGTCGAGCAGGAGCGGCGCGAGCTGGCCCGCAGGGTGCACGCCTACCGCGGCGACCGCCCGCTGACCGCGCTCGAAGGCCGGGAGGTGATCGTGGTCGACGACGGCCTCGCCACCGGCGGCACCGCACGGGCCGCGCTCAGGGCGGTCCGTACGGCCAAGCCCGCCAAGGTGACGCTGGCCGTACCCGTCGGGGCTCGTGACACCGTCAGGTCCCTGGGACAGGAGGCCGACGAGCTGGTCGTGCTGCTGGTGCCGATCGACTTCAGGGCGGTGGGCCAGTGGTACGAGCGCTTCGACCAGCTCAGCGACGCCGACGTGCTGGACCTACTGGGCAGGGCCTGACCGGCCGCAGCCGGCGAGCACGGCCCAGACGAGCTTGCGCGCTCCCCCGGGGGACAACCACCCCCAGGCGGTGCAGAGGGCGTCGACCAGCCGCAGCCCCCGCCCGAACTCGGAGAACACATCGGGCGCCGCGGCCACCGGCACGGTCCGGTTGTGGTCGGTCACCACGCAGGCCAGCTCCGCTCCATGCGTCAGTAACCGGAGCTGCCCTGCCCCGCCGCCGTGCCGCATGGCGTTGGTCACCAGCTCCGACACCACGAGCTGAGCGTCGAAGGCCACTTCGAGCACGCCCCATCCGGTCAGCGTCTGATCGACGAATCGCCTGGCCATCGCCACGCAGGCGGGCTCGAGCGCGGTGCGCTGATGGAACGGGAACATCGCGTCGCACTCACCGGCACGACCTTCCACCAGAATGGACGAAAGCCATCCTGGCGGCCGGGAACCGATGGCGGCTTGCGGCCGAGCGTCGAAAGTCGTCATTCTGGCCCCCGAAGCGCGGTCTGGTGATCCAATGCCCATCTTTACGGGGAGTGCTTACTGATGCAAGACTTTTCGTGGTTTACAGATGCGAATCGCATCTGCACGTGCAGGTGACTAGGAGCGGTTCAGTGAGCGCAGAGGGCGCGGAGGGCAAACTTCTCAGCTATTCGGCGGGAAGCCCAACGGTGCTGCGGATCCTGCTCGGGACCCAACTGCGCAGGCTCCGTACGGAGAAGGGTATCTCGCGCGAGGACGCGGGATACTCGATTCGCGCATCTCACGCGAAGATCAGCCGGCTGGAGCTCGGGCAGGTCAGCTTCAAGCAGCGGGACGTGGCCGATCTCCTGACCCTCTACGGCGTCACCGACCCCGCGGAGCGCGAGCCGCTGCTCGCCCTGGCCGAGCAGGCCAACGCCCCGGGCTGGTGGCACAAATACGGCGACGTGCTGCCCGGCTGGTTCGAGGTCTACATCGGCCTGGAGGGCGCCGCGTCCAGCATGCGTACCTACGAGAACCAGTTCGTGCCCGGCCTACTGCAGACCGCCGACTACGCCAGGGCCGTCATCGAGCTGGCCCACGAGAAGGCCCCGAAGCCGGAGCTCGACCGCCGGGTGGACCTGCGCACCACCAGGCAGAAGCGGCTGGAGAGCGGGCTCACCATCTGGGCCGTGATCGACGAGGCCGTCGTACGCCGCACGCTGGGCAGCCCCGAGACGATGCGGGAGCAGATCGCCCATCTCCTCGACCTCACGGCCGAACGCAACATCACCGTGCAGATCATGCCGTTCGACCGCGGCGGCCACGCGGCGGCCGGGGGCCCCTTCAGCATCCTGCGCTTCCCCGAGCGTGAGCTGCCCGACGTGGTCTACATGGAGCAGCTCACGAGTGCCCTCTACCTGGACAAACCCGCCGATTCAGACCACTACATGGAGGTCATGGACCGGCTCAGCATCCAGGCCGAGGAGCCCAAGCAGACCAGGCGCTTCCTAGAACGCCTCATTTCCGGATGAGCTGCTGATTTCCCTGTGATCCACTCCATATCGGGATTTTTGGTCGTCCGCTATATGGAGATCCGCGCGCTGCCGTATTGTCAGCTCGCAAACGCGGATGCACGTGCATTCGTAAGATCGCGAGGAGCTGCCCCCATGCATGAGTTCCTGAACGGAACGCCCGCCGGCCGCCTTCCCGTCGCCTGGCGCAAGAGCAGGCGGAGCAACCCCAACGGCAACTGCGTCGAGGTCGCGAGCCTGCCCACGGGGGAGATCGCCATGCGTAACTCACGCTTTCCAGAAGGCCCGGCGCTCGTCTACACCCAGGCGGAGATCACCGCGTTCGTCCTCGGGGCGAAGGACGGCGAGTTCGACGACCTCATCGTCTGACCGAATCCCGTCGCCGGGCATTACGGACAACTCCGGCGACGGGATTCGGTCATCTCGGCTACGGCCTCGGGGCTTCCCGGGCGGCGCGGGGGCCGCCTCACGCCAGGTGGTCGTGGCCGGCCCCCGCTTCTCGGCATCGGTTAGCGGTACACGCGGGGGTCGGCCTTGAGGCCGCGCGTCAGCCGTACCGTGATGAACTCGTTGTTGTCCGGCTTGCCGGCGGTGCGGCCGTTGGAGAAGGGGAAGTTGTTGTCGTCGAGCACACCGAGCGTGCGGTCGTCCAGGATGATGACGTCCTCGATCGTCTGGAACGGGAACCTGAACGTCCCGGGCGTGCCGCCCAGCCCGCGCGGGTCCGCGAGGTCGAGCAGGTCGGCGACCAGGGTCTTGTCCAGCGCGCCGTCGTGGTCCTTGTCGCGCAGGTCGGCCAGGTAGAGGCGCTTGACCTTGGCGTCGGCGCCCTGCTGGTTGTCCCGCTCGATGATGAGGAAGCGGTTCTCGTCGACCGCGATCGCGTCGCCGATGGAGTGGGAGGGGTCCTCCAGCTTGTACGTCCACCGGCGCCCGGTGTAGGCCTTCTTACGCAGGTCGAACTCGTGCATGCGGAGCGTCCCCGCCGGGTCGCCGTTCACCGTGCCCTCGAGCAGCGGGTAGAGGCGTCGGCCGTCCACGGACCTGGCCATACCCTCGAAGCCCTTGCTGCTGGCCAGGTTGGGCTGGCCGCCGTTCAGGTACGGGTTCTCGGGGGCCTTGACGCCCGGCAGCTCGATCGGGGCGTCCATCAGGCGGCCCTTGTGGTCGAAGTGCAGCAGCCACGGGCCGAACTCGTCGCCGATCCAGTACGTGCCGTCCACCAGGCGCACGATCGACTCGACGTCGAAGTCGGCGCCGGTCAGCGTACGGTCCTGCCTGGTGAGGGCGAACGGCACCAGCTTGCGGGGGTCGGTCAGGTTGATGCCGCCGAGCACCTGGACGGACTTCTTGCCGAAGTCGGGCCGGACGTGGTGGACGCGCAGCAGGAAGTCCGAGCTGTTGGCCTTGTTGCCGTAGCCGTTGTCGGACAGGACGTCGAACGTGCCGTCGCGACGCCGGGCGATGCCGCTGAAGCCCTGGACCGGCTGCCCCGCGAACGGGGGCGTGACGCCGTTGACCGGAGCCGTGCCGAGCAGGGATCCCGACGGCTCGCTGCCGGGGACGAAGGTGAGTGCGGGGAGCGACGCGAACCCGGTCAGCGTGGCCTGCCCGAAACCGGACTTGTCGGAGCCATTGCTATCTGAGCTGGTGCCGGGGTCGGCGGAGGCGGGAGCGGCCAGGCCGAGGGCCATCGCGCTCGCGCACATCAGGAGGAGGATGCGTCTCATGGCGGGCACCCTAGGGGGGCCACATGACGGCATTCCGAACGGCAGGCAACGGGCGGTGACCGCCGGATCTCTGGTTTCAGCGGGCGGTTCTGGTGGGTATGACGGGGTTGGTCCCGTGCGGGTGTGATGCGGGAATGACGATGACCACCCAACCTGGCAATGGGTGGGTGGTCCACGGGTCGTGCGGGGGTGAGGTGCCTGATCAGGCAGTTGTCCCGACCGGGTTCGCCGGAGCCTGGGCGTGGATGGCCAGGCGCCGGTTCATCGGGACAACTACGTGATCACGCGATGCTGGTGACGCTGCCGGGTGTGTCAGGCGGCGGAGATGCCGGCGCTGGCCGCGCGGCGCATGCGACGGCGACGCTCGGAAGCGCGCTCGTCCTCGTTGAGACCGCCCCACGTGCCGTACTTCTCGGGCCGGGACAGCGCGTAGTCAAGGCACTCGTTGCGGACAGGGCACTGGGCGCAGATCGCCTTGGCCTTCCGCTCTCGTACGTCACGCTCGGGCTGCCGCTCCCCATCGGGGCCGAAGAAGAGCACGAGGTCCTCACCCCGGCACGCGGCATCATCCTGCCAACCCCAGCTGGGGCGCGGGCGGGCGAGCTGCCGACGTACCTGAGACATGAGAAAACCACCTTCGTGAGAGGTATTTCGGTAATTGAGCCGCATTGGACGCTTTTGGCGTCACTGTTCCAACGCAGGGCCGGGCCGTGATGTTCCCTGTTCAGGCGAGGACGGGCGTGGCGTACCGTACAGGCGTGAGCCTGTCCAGCGAAACCAGCCGGTAGGTGGTGATCGTTTCGGCGCAAGCCGTACCACACGGCGCTGTGAACGCCGATGGCTCAACCACAACCTGGAACCGGACGTCGCCGCAGCGCACAATGGCTTCGGTGACGTCACCGTCCGACCTGGAGGATTCCACGGCCACCGCGCCGACAGAACACTCTCCCGTATGGGCTCGGGCGAAGTGCTCGACGGCCTGCAATGGCTCAGGGATGCCTGCGCGTCCCCGGTAGCGGTCGAGAATGACCTCGCCCGACCGGTACGCGTTGGCCGCTGCCAACGCAGCAGCCTGAGACATGCTGCCGTAGAAAATTCCGTGTGGCAAGCACACGAGGTTGGCGGCGTAACGATCGCCGCCAACGTGTGACGTTTCCCACACTCTGTCCGGCATGTTTTCGGCCAGAGACCGAGCGAGGGGTAGTCCAATGCGGGCGCAACACGCATTGCGCTTGGCGTGCGTGCAGACCAGAAATACCGGCTCGTCTTCAAGTATGCAGGACTCGGGGACCACTCCGGCCGCCAGCGCGTCCAGGTCAAGATCGTCAGGACCTGCGACGACGCCTCCCGCCAGCCAGGGGCGCTCCCCCACCGCGTAGGCCAATAGCACACGGATCCCCTGCTCCTGCGGGCGGGTGCGCTTTCCCGGCCGCCGGATCAGCTGGGGGCGAATACCGCGTTCGAGCGCCCGGCGGACGAGTTCGGAGATTTTTCCAGGAAGTTCGAAGCTTTCCAGATGGGAGGGCCAGGCGCCGGCGTACTCGATGAGCAGCCAGAGCCTGGCTCCCACGGTGGCGCTGGCCAGGGTGGGCACCTTTCCGGTGTGGCATCCGATCGGATGCTCGCAGCCCTTTGCCAACGCCCGTCCCTTCCCCCGACGCGAATTAGGTAAGACTAACCTAACGTATTCGCGGGTTCAGTCGCGGGCCGTTCGGCCCAGCACGTCCCGTGTCGCGGGCAGCGCGCGGTCCCGGTCCTGCTTCACCAGGCCGATCCTGGTCCGCCTGTCCAGCAGGTCGTCCTCGTCGAGCGCGCCCTCGTGGGTGACCGACCAGAGCAGATCGCCCTTGGTGAGGCCGAGCCCGACCTCCTCCGGGTGCGCCTTGACGAGCTCGTGCACTGCGCCGGCCTCGCTGCCGTACCGCTCGGCCAGGCGCGGCGGCACCCCGTCCGGCTGGGGGCCCGCGCCCACGAGCGGGATCCTCCTCGTACGGCTCCGCCCCGCCAGGAGGTCTCTGGACGAGACCGCTCGATCCACCGCGTCCTGGGCCATGCGCCGATATGTCGTCAGCTTGCCCCCGACCACCGTGACGATGCCGGAGTCCGAGAGCACGGCGTGCCGCCGGGAGAGGTCGGCCGTGCGCCCGTCCGCCGCCAGAAGGGGCCTGAGACCCGCGTACGCGCCCGCAACCGCCTCAGGGGTCACCTGGGTCTCAAGAACCCCGTTCAGTAGCTTCAGAAGGGCTCTCACGTCCGCCGCGGGCACTTCGGGGACGTCCGGCACCGGCCCGTCCACCGGCTCGTCCGTCAGGCCGACGTGGACGCGGCCGTCGCGCTGGGGGAGTACGAGCGCGAATCGGTTGATCTCTCCGGGAACGGGCACGTGCATGCCCGCGATCAGCCCGGGGAGCGTCCCGGCAGCCAGCACGAGGTGGGTGCCCCGGGAAGGTCGGAGCTTCACCTGCGGATCCAGCGAGCCCGCCCACACCCCGGCCGCGTTGATCACCGCCCTGGCGCGGATGGTGAACTCCTCGCCCGTCAGCTCGTCGCGTACCAGTGCGCCGTTGTCCGCGAGCCGCAACGCGCGGCAACGGGTCAGCACGCGCGCCCCGTGCGCGGCGGCGGTCCTGGCGATGGCCACCACCAGGCGGGCGTCGTCGAGCAGGCGGCCGTCCCAGGACAGCAGCGCGCCGCGCAGGCCGTCCCCGTCCAGCACGGGCGCCAGCGTGCGGGTGCGGGCCGCGTTCAGGCGCGTGGGGCCGGGCAGCAGGCGGCGCGGCGTGCGGGCGGCGGCGCGCAGCCCGTCGCCGGCGCGGTAGCCGGCCATCACCAGCGCCGTCTGCCCGCGCGAGACCGCCTTCGTCAGAGGCAGCAGGTACGGGTGCGCCTTGACCAGGTGCGGAGCGGTCGTCCGGAGCAGGATCCCGCGCTCGACCGCGCTCTCGTAGGCGACGTCCACCTGCCCCTTGGCCAGGTAGCGCAGCCCCCCGTGGATCATCTTGGAGCTCCACCTGGAGGTCCCGAACGCCAGATCGTGCGCCTCGATCGCCGCCACGCTCAGCCCCCGGGAGGCGGCGTCCAGCGCGGCCCCCGCCCCGGTCGCGCCGAGCCCCACGACCAGCACGTCCACCCGCTCCTCCGCGACGCGGCGCAGCTCCCGGGACCTTCTGCGGGCGTTCAGCGAGCTATCCAAGATAGGCCTCCAGGAGGACGGTGAGCTCGGTGTCGAGCTCGTCCAGGGTCACAGGATCGAGCATGGTGGGCGCGGACAGCAGGAACGACTGGGCGACCAGCAGCACCGCCCTGGCCTTGCGCGGGTCGCCGACGGCCTGTTCGAGCACGGCCAGGACGGCCTCGTGGGCGGCGCCGCGCCGGTCGAACAGGTAGGGCATGAGCAGCTCCGGGTCCGCCGCCACGATCTTCCGCCAGAGCGGGTGCGCGCGCAGCCCCCGGACCCCGGCCACGACGGCCCGCACCGGGTCCGACATGTCCAGCTCCGCGACCACGCGTACCCACTCCCTGGTCATCAGGTCCGCGACCAGCGTGCGCACGTCGGGCCAGCGCCGGTAGATCGTCATCCGGGACACCCCGGCCCTGCGCGCCACGTCTGTGAGCGTCGTCCTGCGCACCCCGTAGGCCAGCACGCAGTCGCGGGCCGCGTCCAGCACGCCCTCGTTGTGACGAATCGACGTCATGTGTCACAGTGTAAGCGTGCCTAGAGAACCGATGCTCTGGTCGGGCTGGGGCGACCCCGCCAAGGCCCGCGAGCTGCCCGAGCAGATCCGCACGCTCCTGCGCGACCTCCTCGGCGTGCGGGCCCCGGACGCCCCCGCCGCCTCCCTGGAGTCGGTACGCCTCCCGGCCGTCGCCCTGCCCGGGCCGCTGCTCGAGGCGCTGGCCAAGATCGTCGGCGCCGAGCACGTCCTGACCGGGCACGAGGCCCGCGTACGGCACACGCGCGGCAAGTCCACCCCCGATCTGCTGCGGATGCGCGCCGGGGACGGCTCGGACGCCCCTGACGCCGTGGTGCTGCCCGGGTCGCACGACGAGGTGGCCGAGCTGCTGCGGCTGTGCTCGGACGAGCGGGTCGCGATCGTGCCCTTCGGCGGCGGCACCTCGGTGGTGGGCGGGCTCGCGGCCTCCCGGGCCGGCTTCGCCGGGGTGCTCGCGCTGGACCTGGGGCGGCTCGACCGGCTGCGGTCGGTGGACGCCGAGTCGATGGTGGCCACGTTCGAGCCGGGGGTGCGGGCTCCCGACGCCGAGCGGCTGCTCGCCGCGCACGGGCTGACGCTGGGGCACTTCCCGCAGTCCTTCGAGTACGCCACGCTCGGCGGCTTCGCGGCGGCCCGCTCCAGCGGGCAGGCCTCGGCCGGGTACGGGCGCTTCGACGACATGGTCGTGGGCCTGACCGTGGCCACCCCGTCGGGCACCCTGGACCTGGGCCGGGCCCCCAAGTCGGCGGCCGGGCCCGATCTGCGGCAGCTCGTGCTCGGCTCCGAAGGCGTCTTCGGGGTCATCACGTCGTTGCGGTTGCGGGTGCGGCGCGCTCCCGCCGAGCGCCGGTACGAGGGATGGCGTTTCGCGTCCTTCGCGGAGGGTTCCGCGGCCGTGCGCGCGCTCGCTCAGGAAGGTCCGCTGCCGGCGGTGCTGAGGCTCTCCGACGAGACGGAGACGATGATCGGCCTGGCCAAGCCGGACGCGATCGGCTCAGGCGACTCGGGGTGCCTGCTGATCGCGGGCTACGAAGGGGCCTCGGTCGCGGGGCGGCAGGGTGCCGTCTCGGGTGTGCTGGCGCGGATGGGTGGTGAGCCCCTGGGGGCGGCGCCGGGTGAGGCATGGGAGCATGGCCGGTTCTCCGCGCCGTACCTGCGGGACTCGCTGCTCGCGGCCGGGGCCACCGTCGAGACGCTGGAGACCGCCGGGTTCTGGGCGAACGTGCCGCGGCTCTATGACGCGGTCCGCCTGGCGTTGCTCGGCGCGCTCGGCGCGCCGCTCGTCATGTGCCACATCTCGCACGTGTACGAGACCGGCGCCTCGTTGTACTTCACCGTCGTGACCCCGCAGGAGGCCGACCCGGTCGCGCAGTGGGAGCGGGCCAAGGCGGCGGTCAGCGCGGCCATCGTCGCGGCCGGCGGCACCATCACGCACCACCACGGCGTCGGCCGCGATCACCGGGAGGCCTATGGGGCCGAACTGGGGCCCGTGGGCGTGGGCATCCTGGAGGCGGTCAAGGCCAGGCTCGATCCGGCCGGGATCCTCAACCCCGGCGTGCTCATCCCGGGGCGTTAGTCGGGGGGCGGGATCTGACCGGCCTCCGCGATGGTGGCGGCGGCCTCGCTGTAGCGGTGGAGGGACTCGAACGCGGCGGCCAGGCAGTGCAGCGAGACCACCAGCGGGCCGCCGCCGAGGGGGCGGGTGAGCTCCACCGCCTCCTGCGCCAGCGGCAGCGCCTCCGTTGCCCGCCTGCGCTTGAGCAGGAGCCTGGCCGACGTGAGCAGGCAGCGGGCCAGCAGATCCGCGTACTGGCCGGGGAACTCCCTGGACAGGGCCCGGCTCCGCGCGATCGCCTCGCTCGCGTAGTCGAGCGCCCCGCCGCCCCAGCGGCGGCGGGTCTGGGCATAGGCGAGCAGACCCTCAATGGCCTTCACTTCGGAAGTGCTTCTTCGGGTCGCGTCGTCAGGATTACGGGTCATGGGAGCCTCCCCACGGCGGTCCCAACCGCTTGCTTGGGGGGTGAGGCTACACCATTGCGCACCTTCAGTGTTCTCAACGGTACAGAGCGTTCAGGATGCCGAATGGTAGATCCCAATGGTTCAACACGGTAAAGATGTGGTCATGGTGGAAGTCGCGGCTGAGCGCGGAAAGCAGCTTTCCTCACGGGTGTCGGAGGAGGGCGCGGGTTGGGCCTGCTCGCAGACGGGGACGTTCGCGCAGCTCAGGCCCAATGGGCATGGCTTTAGCTGGCTGAATTTACGAACGCTCTGGCTCTCGCGCAACGAGATCCTGGCCGGGTTGTTCGGGGATCCCTCCGGGCAGGTTCGGGCGCGGTGGGTGGAGGCGCAGGAAGCGCGCGGGATTGACCCGGAATTTCGCATCAAGCCACCCGTTGGGGGAAATTTCAGTTTCCTCCTGCTCGGCGATACCGGAGAAGGAGATGCCTCTCAGTACGCCGTTGTTCCGGGCATGCTGAAACTGGGGGAGCGGACGTCGTTCGCCGTCATTGCCAGCGATGTGATCTATCCGACGGGATCGGGCAACGAGTACGGGGACAAGTTCTTCCGTCCGTACAAGGACTACGACGCCCCCATCTACGCCATCCCGGGCAACCACGACTGGTATGACGGGCTCGGCGGGTTCATGCGGGTCTTCTGCGACGCCCCGGCGCTCAGGCCCAAGCCGGACCGGGGGTTACGCGGGCTGTTGTGGCGCAAGCCGGAGAAGATCGACGAGGCGCTGCTGGCCGAGGCGCGCACGCTCAGGGGCAAGCCGTCCCAGCAGGCGACGCAGCCGGGTCCTTACTGGGTGATCGAGAGCGACAACCTGCTGGTCGTGGGCGTCGACACCGGCATCAGGAACGTGATCGACAAGGCGCAGACCGCATGGTTGCGGCGCGTCTCGCTCGACCCCCGGCCGAAGATCCTCGTGACGGGCAAGCCCATCTACACCGGCAACGCGTACAAGCCGTCGCCGCTGGCGGGCGGCGGGACGATCGACGACATCGTGCGCGACCCGGCACACCGGTACGTCGCGGCCATCGGCGGCGACGTGCACAACTACCAGCGTTACCCGGTCAAGGTGGGCGACCGGGTGATCCAGTACATCGTGTCCGGCGGCGGCGGCGCGTTCATGCACGCCACGCACACCATCGGCCGGGTCGGCGTGAAGGGCGTGCACGAGGACGACTTCAGGTGCTACCCGCTGCGCGGCGACTCGCTGTCCTTCTACAGCCAGCTCTACGCCCGCAGGCTGCGGATGAAGTGGCTCTACCTCACGCCCGTCGAGGCGCTGTGCATCATGTCCGAGCACATCAAGAACCAGCCGGTCAGGACCGTCGCGGGGCCGGTGAAGATCACCCGCAGGATGCGGTGGGCGGCGCGGCTGCTCGGGGCCTGGCCGTGGCCGTTCAGACTGCCGGTGGACAAGGTGTTCCACCGCTACCTGTCCGAGTTGTCCGACTGGGACACACCGCCGTTCTTCAAGCAGCTCCTGCACGTCTCGGTCACGCCCGAGGAGCTGACCCTGCGGTGCTTCGCGGCCACCGGGTGCCTGCCGCAGGAGCTGGACCCGCCGCTGGAGGACGAGGTGCGCATCAGTTTGTCGTAGCCGTTTGGCACTCTTGACCACGTGTATGTCGTGGTCGCTGGAGAGACGGTGCTGCCGGTCGGGGGTTCGGCTCGCCGTGCCGCGGATCTGGCGCGGGCCGTACAAGAGCTGGAGGCCGAGCGGCCGCGGTGGGTGTGGGGGGACACGCGGGAGGTCTATCCGGACCTGCTGCGCGGGGGAGTGCGCGTCTCGCGCTGCCACGACCTCGCGCTCACCGAGGGGTTGCTGCTCGCCCACGAGGGCCGCTACGGCGAGGCGCGGTCCGCCAGGGCCGCGCACGCCAGGCTGCACGGGCTGCCGGTGCCCGAGGACCGGCCGAACGCGCCGGACACGCTGTTCGCGCCCGAGCCGCTCGGGGCCGAGGCCATGGCGGAGGTGCTGGCCGACCAGCTGCGGCGGATCGAGGCGCTGCCGGAGCCGGGGCGGTTCAGGCTGCTGGTGGCGGCCGAGTCGGCGGGCGCGCTCGTCGCGGCCGAGATGTCGCACGACGGCATGCCGTGGCGCAGGGACGTGCACGACGCGCTGCTGACCGAGCTGCTCGGGCCCCGGCCCGTGCACGGCATGCGGCCGGCCAAGCTGCAGGCGCTGGCCGACGAGGTGGCGGCGGCGTTCGGGCATGCGGTCAACCCCGACTCGGTGCAGCAGCTCGTGAAGGCGTTCAAGGGGGCGGGGGTGGGGCTGAAGACGACCAGATCGTGGGAGCTCAAGCAGATCGACCATCCGGCCGTGGCGCCGTTGCTGGCCTACAAGGAGCTGGCCCGGCTGTTCAGCTTCCACGGGTGGGTCTGGGCCGATCAGTGGGTGCGGGGCGGGCGGTTCCGGCCCGAATACGTGGTGGGCGGCGTGGTGTCCGGGCGGTGGGCCACCAGCGGGGGCGGGGCGCTGCAGATTCCCAAGGTGATGCGGCGGGTCGTGGTGGCCGACGACGGGTGGGTGCTGATCGTCGCTGACGCCGCGCAGCTCGAGCCGAGGGTGCTGGCCGCCATGGCCGGTGACGTGGGGCTGGCCAGGGCGGCCGGGGAGATCGATCTCTACTCGGCGCTGGCGCAGTCGTTCGGGGGCGAGCGGGGCAACGCGAAGATCGCGATGTTGTCCGCCATGTACGGCGGCACCAGCGGTGACGCCCCCAAGCTGCTGGCCATGATGCGGCAGCGCTTCCCCAAGGCCTACCAGTTCGTGGAGGACGCGGCCAAGGCGGGGGAGGAGGGGCGGCTCGTACGATCCTGGCTCGGCCGCACCAGCCCGCCGCCCTCGTCGAGGTGGAAGGAGCTGGTGTCGGGGCCCGAGGGCGGGCGGGCGGCCCGGGACCGGGGGCGGTTCACCCGCAACTTCGTGGTGCAGGGCACGGCCGCCGAGTGGGCGCTGGCGTTGCTGGCGGTGTTGCGCGGGCTGCTGCCCGAGCCTGCCCGGCTGGTGTTCTTCCAGCATGACGAGGTGATGGTGCACTGCCCGCTGGAGCAGGCGGAGGAGATGATCGCGGCCGTCTCGACCGCGGCGGCCGAGGCGAGCAGGCTGCTGTTCGGGGGGACGCCGGTGCGGTTCCCGATGGAGGCCGTGGCCGTCACCTCCTACGCCGACGCCAAGTGACCGCTCACGTGTCGCCACGGCGCCAGACGATCGTGAGCCAGAGGCCCGCCAGCGTCACCATGACGCCCACGACCAGGCCGAGCACCCCGTAGGAGAGCACGCCCACGATGGCGCCCGCGATGATCGTGCCGGTGGCGCCGCAGACGTTCATCAGCAGGTCGGAAAGGCCCTGTACGGCCGGGCGGCGCTCGATCGGGACCGACTCCGTGACCAGGGCCGAACCGGCCACCAGGCCGCACGACCAGCCCAGGCCGAGCAGCACCAGCGCCGCCGTCACCTGCCAGACCCGGTGCCCCGCCGTGCCCGCCAGCGTGGCGGCGCTCAGCAGCAGCGCCATGCCGAGCACAAGCACGGGCACCTTGCCGGCCTTGTCGGCCAGCCAGCCCACGACCGGCGAGAACATGTACATTCCTGCGATGTGCAGGCTGATCACGAGCCCGATGACGTCCAGGTTCGAGCCGTCGTGGTGGAGTTTGACCGGGGTCATCGACATGACGGACACCATCGCCGTGTGGCTGATCGCGATCATGACCAGCGCGCGGCGGGCCATCGGGGTGGTGCGCAGGGTCTGCCAGGCGGTGCTGACCGTCCGGGTACGTCCGGCGCCCGGATCCTCGGTGCCGTTCAGATCGCGGGCCAGCTTGAGCGGGTCGGGGCGCAGGAAGCCGATGATGATGACCAGCACCAGGGCGAACCCCAGCGCCGAGAACGCGAACGGCCCCGCCTTCTCCACCAGCCCCAGCCGCATGCCGATCTGGTCGGCGGGCTTGGCCAGGTTCGGGCCCGCCACGGAGCCGATCGTGGAGGCCCAGACGACCAGCGACAGGTGCCGGGCCGAGCGGCCCTTCGGCGCCAGGTCCGTGGCCGAGTAGCGCGACGCCAGGCTGCCCGCGCTCCCGCCGCCCACCAGCACCAGCCCGACCAGGAGCAGCGGCCACGTGTGCAGGCTGATCGCGGCGACCGAGATCGCGCAGCCCGCCAGCGCCGCCACGTACGCCAGGGTCAGGCCCGCGCGGCGCCCGCCCCTGCCCGACGCCCTGGCCGTCGGCAGGGCTAACAGCGCCGCGCCGAGCACGGTGGCCGTCCCCGCGAAGCCGCTGATCACCGTCGATCCCGACAGCTCGTCCACGACCACCGAGCTGAGCGCCAGCCCGACGGCGACTCCCACGCCGCCCACGATCTGCGCCGCGGACAGAACGGCCAGGGTGCGACGCTGAACGAGCCGAATACGGTCAGACGTAGAGACAGTGGGCTTTGTGGGGGCACTGGTCACCCGTGAAGTCTCGCATAGCCCCCAACATCACCCCAAAGGTGACAGTGATCGATTTTTCATCTGGAAAGCTGTTCTTCGCGATATTTCAGAGAATGGTGATGGAATCGCCCTGGGTGATGCGGCCGGGCGCGTCCGGGATCAGGTTGATGCCGAACCAGACCTTGCCGTCCCGCTTGCGGTGCCTGGACAGCGTCCTGATGGGCTCCTTGCCCTTGGTGTACGTGGCGGTGTCGATCGTGGTCAGCACGCAGCGGTCGCAGCCCTTGGTCACGCGGAAGTCCACGGCGCCGATGCGTACCCGCTTCCACTCGTCCTCCGCGAACGGCGTGCCCACCCCGTCGATCACCACGTTCGGCCTGAACCTTTGCATGGGCAGCGGCGCGGGCACCTCCTCGCCGCGCTCGGCGGCGGTCTCGGCGATCCAGTCGTTGAGCCGGGCGAGCGAGGCGCCTTTGGGGTTACAAGAGGGAGCTTGCTCTCTCTTGTAAGGGGGAGCTCGCTCCCCCTTACAAGAAAAACGCCTCTTCCACGCGTTTGGGGGGGTCGCGGGGGGCGTGCCCCCCGCGTGTCGCCTCTTCCACGTCTTTGGGGTCGCGGGGGCGTGCCCCCCGCGGGGTTAGGTGGTCTGGCGGAAGGTGTCCAAGAACACCTTCCGGGTCTCCGCCTGGTCGTCCCACTTGAGCTCGGGCAGGTCGAACGTGATCGTGAACGCGGCGTTGTCGTCGATCGTGACGTACCGGGTCAGCGCGTGCATGGGGACGCCCTCGGCCGTGGTGTATGTGTACTCCCAGTCGGCCGCCTGCCAGCCGCGGTATTCGAGGGCCTGGAGCTGCACCTGGATGTAGCCCTCCACGCCGCCGTCGGCCTCCCGCCGGCTCAGCTCGGACAGCCCGCCGTCGGCCTGCGGCGTCGCCTGCTCCACGACGATCCGCATGCCGGAGTCCTTCGGCCCGCTGAACGTGGCCTGGCCGCCCGACGTCGCCAGCGTCCAGTCCTCCGGCACGGCGGCGGAGAACCCGGCCGGGGTGTGCTCCTTGTAGCCCTCCGGCGCGGTCGACGGCCCGGCTCCCTCGGTCGGGGCGCTCTCCGTGGCGGCGGCCGTGGCGGTGGGAGTCACCGGGGGCGGCGACCCGCCCGAAAGGATCATCATCACGGCGCCCACGACGACGGCCACCGCCACGAGCGCGCTGACGATCGTGAGCGGCGTCGGCCGCCCGTCACGCGTCCAGGGGCCGTCGTCCTCCTCGGGCCTGCGCCGGCTCTTGCCCGTGCGCGGCGACGCGTTCGGCAACGAGGCCAGGCGGCTGTGGCCGATGTCGTGCGACGACAGGTCCCGCGACTGGTCGCGCAGGTCGTCGGCCGAGGCCAGCGGCCACGGGGTACCTGCCGAGGACGTGCGGCTGTCCGTGGTCAGCGGCAGGATCGGCTGGGGGCGCGGGCCTGAGGGGGCGTCCAGGTCGTCGGGGTCGAACCTGTGCGGCGGCGCGGGAGCCCCGAACGGCGGCTGGGCCTGCGGTCCCGACGGGGGTCCTGCCAGGCCTCCGAGCGACGATGGGCCGGTGTCCGCGCGTTGCGGTCCCGACGGGCCGCTGAACGCGTCGAACCCGCTCGGCGGCGGCGGCAACTGGTCGGTCCGGTGGCCGCCCGACGGGCTCGACGACCCGTCGAAGGGCATCGAGTAGCCGCCCGACGGGCTGTTGATCGGGTCGTACGGCACGCGTACCGGACCTGAGGGCGTCTCCACGATCCGCGAGGGCATTGGCCCCGACGGGGTGTCCAGCGGTGGCAGCAGCGCGGCGGGCGTCGGGTCGGCCTGGCTGGGCAGCGTCTCGGGCGGGCGCGGCCGAGCGGAGCCGTGCGCGCGCAGCACCGCCTCCAGCATCTCCATGACCTGGGCCGAGGTCAGCCGCTCCGCCGGGCTCTTGCGCAGCAGGCCCTCGATCACCGGCATCAGCGAGCCGGCCCGCTGCGGCATGATCGGATCCTGGGTGAGCACCGCGCCGAGCACCGCGACCGGATCGGGCCCCTCGTACGGCGGCCGCCCCTCGACGGCCGCGTACAGCGTCGCCCCGAACGACCACAGGTCGGCCGCCGGCGTGATCGCCTGCCCGGACAGGCGCTCGGGCGGTATGTACGCGGGCGACCCCATGACCAGCCCGGTCTGCGTGATCGTCACGTCACCCTCGATGGCCGCGATGCCGAAGTCGGTCAGCACCACCCGGTCCGAGGTCAGCAGCACGTTGCCCGGCTTGATGTCGCGGTGCATGATCCCGGCGGCGTGCGCGTGCCTGAGCGCGTCGATCACCCGGATGCCGATCTCGGCCGCCTGGATCACCGGCAGCGGCCCGCTCTGGCGTACGGCCTGCTCCAGGGACCACGCGCGGACCAGCTCCATCACGATCCACGGGCGGCCGTCCTCCTCGACCACGTCGTGCACGGTCACGATGCCGGGGTGCGTCAGCCGCGCGGCCGACCTGGCCTCGCGCAGCATGCGCCGGTACGCCACCTGCTTGCCGGCCTGGTCCAGCCCGTACGTCAGGATCAGTTCCTTGACCGCCACGTCCCGGTCGAGCAGCACGTCATGGGCATGCCACACCATGCCCATGCCGCCCCTGCCGACCGGCGACATGAGGCGGTAACGCCTGCCGATCAGGCGGCCCTGGCTCTGCGATGCGCCTCCCGGGGCGCCCCCTCCTTCTGGGCCGGGTCCGCTGAGCAAGCGGTCGGCTGCCATGTTCCCGCCCCCATTTCGCCTCATCCGTCACGTGCGTCACGCGCTACTTGCAGATTATGAGGTTGGATACGATATCGGCGGCAAATCCGGAATGGAAGCTGGTGCGCTCTTACCGCCAGGTCTGACGTGCGGATATGTCGCGATTAAAGTGGATCACTTACCGCGTCCGCCAAGGCTAGCAACGCGCTGGTGAACGCCTCGACCGGGGGCTTGACCAGGCCCGCACCGACCTGTCCCGTGCCTGCCACCCGGCCCGCTATGCCGGTGTTGACGACGGGCAGCACGCCGGTCCTGGCCACCAGCGTGACGTCGATGCCGACCGGCGTGCCGCGGAAGCCCAGGCCGGGGATCTGGTAGGCGGGGTGCTCGGCGAGCGTGATCTCGTACATGGCGCGGGTGGCCCGTACGGCGTCGGCCACCTCGCCGCCGACGAACCGCACGATGGCCGGGGAGGCCGCCATCGCGAAGCCGCCCAGCCCCGAGGTCTCGGTGATCGTGGAGTCGCCGATGTCCGGGTTGGCGTCTTCGGGGCCGTACGTGCCGAGATAGAGCCCGTCGGGCACCCCGGCCGGGCCGGTGAACCAGCGGCCGCCCAGGCCCGACACCTGCACGCCGAAGTCGGTGCCGTTCCTGGCCATGGCGACGACCAGGGACGAGCCCCGGATGTCGCGGGCCGCGTCGGTGCTGACCTTGGCCGCGGCCATGCCGGCGTTCAGGAAGAAGTGGTCGTTGCCGTTGATGAAGCGCAGCACCTGCGCGGCGTCGGCGGGGGCGGCCTCGACGACGGCCGGGGCCAGCTCGCGCAGCAGCAGCGAGGTGGCGGCGCGGTTGCGGTTGTGCAGCTCGTCGCCCATCTGCAGTGCCTGCGCCATCAGCGAACGCAGGTCGATCGGCCCCGTCCGCTCCAGCGTCGCCGCCAGCGCGGGGCCGAGCGTCTCGTCCATCCAGCGCAGGCGTTCGAGCACCTCGGGGCCGTACGCGCCGTATCTGAGGACCTTGCCCAGGCCCTCGTTCAGCGAGCAGTAGGCGGTGCCGCCGTGCTCGTCGTCGCGTACCTCGAACAACCACATGGACGGGCTCACCACGCCCGCCATCGGGCCCACGGTCGCGTGCTCGTGGCACGGGCGCAGCGCGAGCGCGCCCGCCGCGAGCTCGCGCTCGGCGTCGCGCTCGTCGCCCGCCAGGCCCTCCAGCAACATCGCGCCGATCAGCGCGCCGCGCATCGGGCCGGACGCGCGCTCCCACTCGATGGGCGGGCCCGCGTGCAGGAACGTCCCCTCGTCGAGCACCTCGGACGCCCGCAACACCCGGGTGAGGTACGGGCGCGCGGAGGTCAGCCGGCGCACCGCCAGCTCGTTGGCGGCCTGCCTGCGCGGGTCGGCCAGCACCTTGACCAGGGCCTCCGCCGTACCCGGCAGTGGCGGGCGCCACGACACCGGGGTCGTCGGCACCGCCTGCGCCGCGAGCGACTCTTCGAGCAGGCCCACGCCGACGGTGATGACGCGGGGCGGGGCGGAGAGCAGGGTCACAGCAGGCTCCTGGCGTGCCGGGCGGCCTGCGCGTTCGACGTGAACACGGCCGCGCCCGCCTCGCGGAAGGCGGCGGCCTGGCGGTGCAGGTCCTGGGGGTCGCCTTCGGTGCCGACGAGGGCGATCACGACGGTGGCGGGGGTGCGGGCGACGGCGTGCGCGAGCGAGGCGGCGGGGTCGGGGTCGGCGCCGTGGCCGAGTACGACGTCCATGAGCACCACGTCCGTCTCCTCGGCGCGGGAGAGCGCCTCCACGCGCAGGGTCGGGTCGATCATCGGGTGCGCTCGCCCTCTGGTGTAGGCGTCGTCGCCGTAGTCGACGAAGTCGCCCTGTCCGGCGATCATGGCGGCCTCGCTGTTGAGCGTCCCGCCGGAGTAGATGCCTTTTATCGTCTTATTTCGGGCTCTCTTCCCCGACCAGGCCGGCCATGACGGCCACTCGGGCACGGGCCTTCCCAGCGCGCGCAGCGCCTGCTCCGTCGCCTCCGTGAGGTCCGGCGCGCCCTCCTGGAGCAGCGCCCGCACCACGGGCGTGCGCAGCCGTACTTCCTGTACGGCCCGCGCCACCTCGGGCGACGGCGGCTTGGAGATGAGCACGATCAGCTCCGTGGCCGGGTCCTCGTCGAGCATGCGCAGGGCGCGCAGCGTCGACAGACCGCCCACCTCGGCCGACAGGTCCCTGCCGCCCACGCCGAGCACGTGACTGACACCGGTGCCCGCCCAGTCGAGCAGGCACGTCACCTGCTGCGCGCCGGTGCCGGAGGCCGCCACGACGCCGACGGGGCCGGGGGAGAGGACGTTCGCGAAGCCCAGGCCGACTCCGCCGATCACGGCGGTGCCGCAGTCCGGGCCCATGACCAGCACGTCCTTGGTCTCCGCCAGCTCCTTCAGCCGTCGCTCCTGCGCCACGGTGACGCCGTCGCTGAAGATCATGACCGGCAGCCCGGCCTGGATGGCGTCGTGGGCCTCGCAGAAGGCGTACTCGCCGGGCACCGAGACCAGGACGAGGTCGGCCGGGGTCCTGGCGGCCGAGTAGGTGGTCAGCGGCGGCTGGTCGGCTGGGCTCTCCGGCTGCTGGTACGCGGTGAGCTGCCGGTCCGCCTCTTCGACGGCTGTCTTGACGTCGTCGGCCCGGAGGGCTATCAGCAGGTCGCCCGGGGCGGCTTCGGGGACGATGAAGCCCAGGTCCCTGATGACGGCGAGGTTGAGGTCCGTGGCCATGGCGACCATGGCCGCCTCCACGCCCGACATTTCGGTCAGCGCCCGACTTATCCGCATGAGGGTGACCGAGTCGTGGTACGTCCCTCGCCGTACCAGCACCACGTCGCCGTCATCTGGCGCGCTCACTGGAACCTGCTCAAAGAGATGACGGCGTTCAGGCCGATGGCGATGCCCTGGGCGAGGTCCGCGCCCGAGGTGTGGCCGAGGCGGTGCAGGCGGCGCAGCGCCGGTTCGAGCGCCTGCCTGCCGGTGATGCCGCGCAGCACGGCGATCACCTCGGGGCTGGCCTCGCCCCTGGCCGCGCAGTGCAGGAGCGTGGCGGAGATGGGCGTCGTACGCGTGCGCGCGTCGAACGTCACGGTCGCCGCCAGCCAGTCGGCCAGCCAGATCGCCCGGTCCGCCCCCGCCGCCGCGCCCAGGTGCCGCAGCGTCACCAGGAGCCCCGCGAGGACGTCGTCGCCGCTCGGCGTGAGCCCGGGACCCAGGCCCACGAGTTGCTCGGCGGCCGTCACCGCGCCCAGCAGCCAGCCCTTGGCGCAGCTGTCGGCGAGCAGCTCGATGGCGCCGTTGCCGGCCAGGCCCGGCTGCGGGGGGTCGCCCAGGCGTGCGGCGGCGTGCGCGAGGCATGCCCGGTCGATCTGGCCCAGCGGAGGGGAGGGGTCCCACCAGCGGCGTACGCTCAGGCTCAGCGGGCCCAGGTCGATCGTGCGGTCGCCCACCGAGGCGTCGTCACCCACCGTGACGTGCGGCAGCCGGGTGGCCAGCAGCACGGAGTTGGGCAGCCTGGTGGCCTCGCCCGTGATGACGGCGATCACCGAAGGCTCCAGCTCGGTCCTGACCTCGAGATACACCCCCGCGGGGAACACCGCGAGCACGCGGGCGGGGCGTCGGGGCGACTCCAGGACGGGGCGTACCGCCGCGCTGGCCGCGCCCGTGACATGGACGCGGGCACGCCTCGCATGAGTACTGACGGTCACCGGACCTCCCAACCGACCTTGGACCTGACCGTAGAACGGCCCGTGAACCCTCCGTACGGGTAAATTTGCCAACAGTCAGCGGGAAGGTTGGCTCTTCCTGACAGACGGTTTCTGGGGTCACAATCGTCTCCATGGAGCCCCCTGTCCGTCTCGCCAGTACCGGCACGATCATTCACGGCGTCTCCGTAGGAGAGGTGCTCGGCGTGTCGACCCTCGCGGACGCCAGGCTGATCGCGGGGGAGAGCGGCCTCGGCCGCATCGTGCAACGGCTCAACGTCATGGAAGTGCCCGACATCCTCGCCTGGGTCAAGCCGCACGAGCTGCTGCTCACCACCGGCTACCCGCTGCGCAACACACCCCAGTCGCTCGGGCGGCTGGTGGCCGACCTGGACGAACGCGGGCTGGCCGCGCTGGCGATCAAGCTCGGGCGCTACGTGGACGAGCTGCCCGACGAGATGGTCGAGCAGGCCGACCGGCTCGGCTTCCCGCTCATCCTGCTGCCGAACGACGTCGGCTTCGACGACATCCTCAACCAGGTGCTGACCGACATCCTGAACCGCCAGGCCGCGCTGCTCGCCCGCGCCGAGGAGGCGCACCGGGCGCTGGTGCAGGTGGTGCTGGCCGGCGGCGGGCTCAACGAGGTCACCGCCGAGGTGGCGCAGTTGCTCGACGTGTCGGTGGCGGCCGTGGACGGCTCGGGCCGCGTGCTGGCCACCGCCGGGCCCGACGACCACGTGGCGGTCCTGCGCGAGTCGATCTCCCGCGAGGGCCCACCGTCGGTCTCAGGCGTCTCCCGGACGTCCGCCGCCGGGCGGGTGCGGGCGTTCGCCTCGGTGCCCGTACTGGCCGGAGGGCACCACCACGGCAGGATCGTCGCCTACAGCCCGTCCGGGGCGATCAGGGACAGCGACGTCGGCATCCTCGAACGCGCCGCCACCGTCGCCGCGCTCGTCGTCACCCGGCAGGAGGCGGTCAACGCCGTCGAGAGCAAATACCGGGCCGACTTCCTGCGCGACGTGCTCACCGGCCGGGCGGGCACCGCGGAGCGGATCACGACCCGGGCCAGGGCGTTCGGGTGGGACCTGTCGCGGCCCGTGACGGTGCTGGTGGCCGAGCTGGACCCGGACGGGGACGAGCGCAGCGCGCAGGACCGGCTGGTGGCGTGCTGGACGGCGGCGATGCGGCGGCACGATCCGCGGGGGGCGGTGGCGGGGTTCTCGCACGAGGTGGTGGCCGTGGTGGACGCCTCGATCGACGCCGCGCGGGTGGCCAAGGACGCGGCCTCGGGGTTCGCGGATGTGCCTCCTGCCACGTTCTCCACCGGTACGTCCCGGCCCAGCCCGGGGGCGGAGACGTTACCGGAGGCGTACTCGCAGGCTTTGAAGGCGGCCCGGGTGGGGCGGCAGCTGCACGGGCCCGGGGCGGTGGCCCACTTCGACCAGCTCGGGGTGTATCGGCTGCTCTCCCTGGTGAACGACACGGACGAACTGCACGCGTTCGTACGGGAGACGCTCGGGCCGCTGGCCTCCGACGACGACGCCGAGAACGCCGACCTCAGGCGCACCCTGCAGGTGTTGCTGGAGACCAACCTGAACGTGGCGGAGACGGCCAGGCGGCTGCACTTCCACTACAACACGCTGCGGTACCGGATCGGGAAGCTGGAGCGCCTGCTGGGCAACTTCACCGACGATCCGCACCTGCGGCTCAACCTGACGCTGGCGCTGCACGTACTGCGGATGCGGGGGATCTAGGCTTGGGGGTTGTGGATTTTGAACTTCGCTCCGAGTACATCCCGCTGTGTGACCTGCTGAAGTACTGCGGGATCACTGAGACGGGCGGCATGGCCAAGCAACTCATCGCCGAGGGCATGGTGCTGGTGGACGGAGAGGTGGAGCTCAGGAAGAGGGCCAAGATCCGGTCGGGGCAGGTGGTCAGCGGGGACGGCTTCTCGATACGGGTGGAGTAGCGGGGTTCGTTTACGAAAAGTCACCGCAAGATTACGTATTGTTTACTAACATCGGGCGCGCTGGCAAAAAGAAACGGCCCCCATGGCGGGGGCCGTAGAGCCCGTGAACCGGGCGCGGTGACTTCATGTTAGGACGTGATGGCGGTGCGCGACAAGTCGTCTCGTGGGTGTCAGCTACTTCACCGCGGCGATCCTCCACGATCCACCGGCCATGGCCCGGCAGGAAGAGTATCTGGCCGCAACGGCGAGTCTCGATGTCCAGGTCATCATGGGGAGATTCCCGACATCGTCCACGCAGCCGACGGGGTCGCTTTCTGCCGGCCGTCGTACTGGAACTGAGTTCACAGTCGAGCCGATCTCTTGTGCGCGAGGTTCTGTCTGGTCAGGAGCTCAGATTTGGCAGATCATGCCCGTGTAGGCGCGTGACATCGGGCCTAATGTGCCCGCAACGGAACGTGTCGCCGCTGCCCAGTACAAGAGGGGCTCTCATGGTTTTGGGATGGACCAAACACGGTGACGGCAAGCATCTGGCTCCCGATGAGGTGGTCAGGCCTGATGAGCGGCTGAGCTGGCCCCGGATGGTGGGGTTCGGGGCGCAGCATGTGATCGCGATGTTCGGGGCGACCTTCGTGTTCCCCCTCGTCATGGGGCTGGATCCGAACGTCGCCGTGATGATGTCCGGGGTCGCCACGATCCTGTTCCTGCTGATCGTCAAGGGGAAGGTGCCCAGTTATCTGGGGACCAGTGCGTCCTTCGTGGGTGGGGTGTTCGCCATCAGGGCGGCCGCCGGGGGTGACACGGCCGGGGCCGACGCGATCGTCACCGGGGCCATTCTGGTCGCCGGGTTCGTGCTCGCCTTGGCCGGGCTGGCCATTCATTTCCTCGGCGTGCAGATCATCCATCGCATCTTCCCGCCCGTGGTCACCGGGGCCGTGGTGATGCTGATCGGGTTCGGACTGGCGTACGTGGTGGCGGACGTCTACTGGCCGCAGGATCACTGGGTCGCGCTCATCACGATGCTGGTCACGTTCCTGGTGATCGTGTTGTTCAAGGGGTTCGTCGGGCGGATCGGCGTGCTGGTCGGGCTGGTCGCCGGGTTCGTGTTGTCGTGGGTGCTGGACAAGACGGCCGGGCCGATCACCGCCGTGTTGCCCGGTGCGAACCTGCAGAACGCGGCCGGGGGCGGTTGTCGGGTGGAGGGGACCTACTGCGTGGCCACCGCGTTTCCGCACGATCGGGTGAACTTCGACTCCGTGGCCTCGGCGCCCTGGTTCGGCCTGCCGAGTTTCCACGCCCCCGACTTCAAGACGTCCGCCGTGTTGCTGGTGCTGCCCGCGGTCATCGCGCTCATCGCGGAGAACATCGGGCATGTCAAGGCCGTGGGCGAGATGACGGGGAATGACGTGGATCCGTACGTGGGGCGGGCGGTGCTGGCCGACGGGGTCGGCACCATCGTCACCAGCGCGGTGGGTGGCTCGCCCACCACGACGTACGCCGAGAACATCGGGGTCATGGCGGCCACCAAGGTGTACTCCACCGCCGCCTACTACATCGCCGGGATCATCGCGATCCTCTTCGGGCTCTGCCCGAAGTTCGGGGCGCTGGTCGCCGCCACGCCGGGTGGCGTGCTCGGGGGTGTCACCGTGATCCTGTACGGCATGATCGGACTGCTGGGCGCCAAGATCTGGATCGAGAACCGGGTGAACTTCGCCGACCCGGTCAACATGGTTCCGATCGGCGCGGGCATCATTCTGGCCATCGGACCAGTGCGGCACTTCATCGGCGGTGACTTCACCCTCGAAGGCATCGCGCTCGGCACCATCGTGGTGCTGGGCGGATACCACCTGCTGCGGGCCATCGCCGGGCGCACCCCCGAGCCCGCCCCCGAGGCGGCCCCCGAGGCGGCCAGGAGCGACGCCGGGTGAAGCCGCCGCCGTTCGAGTACCACGCGCCCCGCGACCTCGGCGAGGCGCTGCGAACCCTCGCGGAGGTGGGAGCGCACGGGAAGGTGCTGGCCGGTGGGCAGAGCCTGATCCCGATGCTGAACATGCGGCTGGTGGCGCCCGCGCATCTCGTCGACATCAACCGGGTCCGGTCCCTGGGCGAGATGGAGGTGACCGAGGCGGGCGTCAGGGTAGGGGCGCTGGTCAGGCACTCGAAGGCGGAGCGGGCCGGGGTTCATCCGCTGCTCACTCGGGCGCTGCGGCTGGTCGCCCATCCGGTGATCCGCAATCGGGGCACGGTGGTGGGGAGCCTCGTGCACGCCGATCCGGCCGCCGAGCTGCCTGCCGTGCTGGCCGTGCTCGACGGTTCCGTACGGGTCGCTCGCTTGGACGGGGAGCGGGACGTGGGAGCGAGGGAGTTCTTCGTGGGGCCCATGGAGTCGGCGGTTCAGCCGGGGGAGATGGCCGTGTCGGCATATTTCCCGGCATTGGGGGCGCGGACCGGGGCCGCGTTCGAGGAGGTGGCCCGGCGGCACGGCGACTACGCGCTGGCCGGGGTCTGCGCCGTGGTCACGGTGGATGAGGATGGGCTTATATCGGCGGCCAAAGTGGCCTGCGTCGGTGTCGGCCCGGTGCCGGTGGTCGTGGACCTGAGCGAGGCCTGCGGCGGCCGGGCGCCCGACGATGTCGCCGGGGTGGCGCGGGGCGTACAGGACGAGATCGACCCCGAAAGCGACATCCACGCGTCGGCCGCCTACCGGCGGCACCTGGTGGGCGTGCTGGCCGAGCGGGCGCTGCGGAACGCGGCGCGGGAGGGGGCGGCGGCCCGTGGAGCATGAGATCACGCTCGTCGTGAACGGGACGGCCAGGCGGGTGACCGTGCCCGCGCGGCGGCTGCTGTCGGACTGCCTGCGCCACGATCTGGGCCTGACCGGCACCCACGTGGGCTGCGAGCACGGCGTCTGCGGGTGCTGCACGGTGCTGCTCGACGGGGAGCCGGTGCGGTCGTGCCTGACGTTCGCGGTGACCGTGGACGGAAGCGAGATCACCACCGTCGAGGGGCTCGCTCCCGAGGGCGGGCTGTCGCCGGTGCAGCGGGCGTTCGCGGAGTGCCACGGGTTGCAGTGCGGATTCTGTACGCCGGGATTCCTGTGCACGGTGACCGCGATGCTGAAGGAGAATCCGGCGCCGACGGAGGAGGAGGTGCTCGAAGGCATCTCGGGCAACCTGTGCCGGTGCACCGGCTACCAGAACATCGTCAAGGCCGTCCACCGGGCCGCCGAGCTGCTGGCGGAGGAAGCATGACGACGAGGTTGTTCGGGGAGCCCGTACAGCGGCGGGAGGACCCGAGGCTGCTCACCGGCCAGGGGCGTTACCTCGACGACCTGGGACAGGAGGCGCTCGCGGCTGCTTTCGTGCGGTCGCCGCACGCCCACGCCAGGATCCGGGACATCGACGTCACCGGGGCGCTCGACGTCGAAGGGCTGATCGCCATCTACACCTGGGAGGACCTCCCGGAGCGGGTGGGGCGGGCGCTGCCGCTGCTGATCCCGCACCCTGCGCTCACGCACGGGCGCACGGCCTATCCGCTGGCCAGGGAGATCGTCAGGCACGTCGGCGAGCCGGTGGTGATGGTGGTGGCCGCCGACAGGTACGCGGCCGAGGACGCCTGCGGGCTCATCGAGGTCGACTACGAGCCGCTCAAGCCGGTCGTCGGCCTGGAGGAGGCCGTCCAGGGGGCCCAGCTCGTGCACGAGGACGTGCCGGGGAACGTCGGGGCGCACCTCGTACAGGAAGTGCGGACGGCCGACGGGCGCGGCGCCAGGGAAGCGATCGAGACCTCGCCGCACACGCTCGCCTTCCGGCTCGACATCGAGCGCAGCGCCAGCACGCCGCTGGAGGGGCGCGGCGTGTACGCCCGATGGGACGGCAGGGACCTGCGCGTCTACTCCAGCACCCAGACCTCCACCAGCGTGCGCATGGCCGTTGCCGCGGCGCTCGAACTGCCGCTGACGCAGGTCGAGGTGATCGCGCCCGACGTGGGCGGCGGGTTCGGCGTGAAGATCGTGCACCCGTGGCCCGAGGAGGTGCTGGTGCCGTGGGCGGCCATGGTGCTGGGGCGCGAGATCAAGTGGACCGAGGACCGCCGGGAGCACTTCGTGTCGTCGTCGCACGAGCGGGGGCAGGTGCAGTATGTCCGGGTGGGGTTCGACGACGACGGCCGGGTCCTGGGGCTGGATGTCACGATATTGCATGACCACGGGGCTTATACGCCCTACGGCATCATCGTCCCCATCGTCACCTCCACCCAGCTCCTCGGCCCGTACAAGATCGGGTCGTACCGGGTCGACTTCTCCGCCGTGTACACGAACACCGTGCAGGTCACGCCCTATCGGGGGGCCGGGAGGCCGCAGGGGGTGTTCTGCATGGAGCGGACCATGGACAAGATCGCGCGCTACCTGGGCAAGGACCGGACCCAGGTGCGTGAGGTCAACTTCATCGGGCCGGACGAGTTCCCGTACGACCAGCAGATGACGTTTCAGGACGGGCGGCCGCTGATCTACGACAGCGGGAACTACCCGGAGCTGCTCCGCATGATCAAGGAGCTGATCGGCTGGGATTCCTTCGAAAGGCGGCCGGGCAGAGGCATCGGCATCGGCTGCTACGTCGAGGGCACCGGGGTCGGGCCCTACGAGGGCGGGCACGTGCAGATCACCTCCGATGGGCGGGTGCACGTCTCCACCGGGCTCACCTCGCAGGGGCAGGGGCACCAGACGGTGTTCGCCCAGATCGCGGCCACCGAGCTGGGCGTGCCCATCGAGCGCGTCAGCGTGGTCACCGGCGACACCCGCAGATTCGGGTACGCGGTGGGCACGTTCGCCTCCAGGGCGGCCGTCATGAGCGGCAACGCCATCGCGCTGGCCTGCCGGAAAGTACGCGAGAAGGCGCTGCGCATCGCGGCCGACGCGCTGGAGGCCGACCCGGCGGACCTGGACATCGCCGACGGGATGGTGCACGTGGCCGGCACGCCGAGCGCCTCCATCCCGCTGTCCACGGTGGCGGTGCTGGCCAACCCCCTCCGGTACGCCTTCGACGAGGAGACGGCCAAGGCGACCCAGTTCTCCGGCGCCGCCGACCTCGACCGGCCGCCCGTCGCCGAGGGCCAGGAGCCGGGGCTGGAGGGGCGGGACTACTACTCGCCGATCAGGTCCACGTTCGCGTCGGGGATGCACGCGGCGATCGTCGAGACCGACCCGGACACCGCCGAGATCAAGGTGGTTCGTTATGCCGTCGTGCACGACTGCGGGCGGCTGATAAACCCCATGATCGTCGAGGGGCAGATCCACGGGGGAGTGGCGCAGGGCATCGGCGGGGCGCTCTACGAGCGGATGGTGTACGACTCGCACGGCCAGCTCGTGAACGCCTCCTTCATGGACTTCCTCATGCCGTACGCCACCGAGATCCCGCCGATCGAGACCGCCCACCTGGAGACGCCCTCGCCGCTCAACCCGCTCGGCATCAAGGGCGCGGGCGAGGCCGGCGTGATCCCCGTCTCGGCGGTCATCGCCTCGGCCATCGAGGACGCCGAGGGGATCGAGATCGACCGCATGCCCATCTCCCCGTCCGAGCTCTTCGACCTGCGCGCCGCCAGGGGATGATCGGTGCCGGTCTGACCTCCTTCCCCGTACGGGAACGCCCTCAAGACGTTGCCCGGCCCGGCTGCGTCGCCCGGCGCTGAACCGGGGTGATCTGGGCTGCGTACCTCCGCACATGACGACATTTCCACGTCTGGCCGCTTTCGCGCTGCTGGCCGGGCTGGTCGCCGGATGCTCCTCAGGGGGCTGGGGCGACTACGTCGCAGCAGGCGAGAACCAGCAGCCCGCGAAACCGCTGACTGTCGAGCAGCTCTCCGCCAAGGTCGGCTGCAAGCCGAAGATGCAGGTCGAGGCCACCGAGCTGCGCACCGGGTACTGCAAGACCGAGGACGGCGAGTTCTTCGTCAACACGTTCGCCAACGAGAAGCTCAAGGACGAGTGGATGGACCGGGCACCCGAGTACAACCCGCACCTGGTCGGCCCTCGTTGGACCGTTCTGGGGCCGCTCAAGGTGCTGGAGGCGGTGAAGGAGCGGCTCAACGGCGACCTGCACCTGATGGACCACCGGGTCTCGCCGACTCCTAAGTAGTTGGTATGGCCTGAACCGCGGCCGGTGGGCCTGCGTACCTCCGCACATGACGACATTTCCACGTCTGGCCGCTCTCGCGCTGCTGGCCGGGCTGGTCGCCGCCTGCTCCTCAGGGAGCGGGGGCGACTATGTCGCAGCAGCCGGACAGGTCAACGCCGCCCCCCTCACCGTCGAACAGCTCTCCGCCAAGGTCGGCTGCGAGCCGCGCATGCAGGTCGACGCCGCCGACATCCGCACCGGGTACTGCAAGACCCCGGACGGCGAGTTCTTCGTCAGCACGTTCACCACACAGTCCGGCAAGGACGCCTGGATGGACGCCGCCCCCGAGTACAACCCACACCTGGTCGGCAAGCTGTGGACGGTCCTGTCCAGCAGGAAGGTGCTCGACCTGCTCAAGGAGCGGCTCGGCGGCGACCTCCACCTGACGGACCACCGTACGAAGAAGATGCAGACGGTCGGTTAGCGCACCAGCTCGTACTGGGCTCTGATCTCGCCCGGGGCCGCGACCCGGTCCAGGAACATCAGGCCGTCCATGCGGCAGTCGCACGGATTCTGCTCCCTGGTGTTCTGCGGGTAGCTGCCGCCGATCTTGATGCCTCTCGGGTCGGTCTCCGTGGTGACGTCGGGCTCGGGGTCGCCTTCGACGCCCCACGGGTCGCCGGAGACCGTGTACGAGCCGTCGAGCGGCCTGCCGTCCTTGTACAGGCGCATCGTGGCGGTGTCGAAGTCGTACGTCGCGGCGAGGAACACCCACTGGTTCCGCGGCAGGATCCGCTGCCAGGGCAGGGTGGCGGCGAAGGTCTGGGAGCTGCCGCCGTCCACCCGCCTGGCCAGCGCCACCACGCGCAGCTCGCCGTTCACCGTGATGAGCTCGAGCAGCGCCCTGACGTCGTGGCCCTGGGAGTCGCCGCTGAGCACCCCGGCCAGGCCGATCGCGTTGTAGAGGTCGGCCGGGTCGGCGGTGTTGGAGTTGGGTGCGGGGCCCTGGCCGAGCAGCTTGAACCAGCCCATGATGGTGACGCCCTGGACGCCGTTGAACGCCCGCAGGGTCGGCACGCCTTCCTGTCCGTACGTCCCGGCCTTCCAGTCGTCGTTGCCCGCCGTGCCGGGATCGACCTGGCGGGTCTGGAGCGCGTACGTGCTGCCCCGGTACGCCCGGTCGGCCACGCGCATCCCGGCGCCGCCGTTGACGAGCGTGATGTTCGTGCCCGACAGGCCCTGGTCCCGCTCCTGAGCCGGGTCGCCGGGCAGCGGGTGCTCGAAGTCGTACGCGGCGACCAGGCCGGCACGCAGGCTCGGCAGCACGTCCGGCAACGTCCAGTCGGCCTTCGTGACCTTCCAGATCCTGCCGTTGGCCTTGGACAGCAGGTAGAGCTCGCCCGCGCCGTCCCGGCCGAAGCGCAGGTCCACGCGGCTGCTCCCGGCGAGGTCCGGCATGGTGACCTGCTTGCCTGCCTTGTCCACGAGTTTCGGCTGGTAGATCGTGGCCCGGCGGCCGGTCCGCTCGTTCATGTGGGCGGCGACGGTGAAGAACACCTGGCCGTCCACGATGTCGCCGAACAGGTATTTGCCGTGCAGCAGCGGCAGCCTGGTCCCGCGGTAGACGAAGCCGCCGACGATGGCGTGGCCGCTGTCGGCGTTGCACGGGTGCCCCGGCGGCGGGTCGTGGTCGTAGGCGGCCACCGGGTAGGTGTAGCCCGCGTCGTCGTCCGGGAGCGTGTAGAGGTGGCAGCGGTCGGCCTTGTCGAACAGGAACGGGCCTTCGCGCTCGCTCCACCCCAGGTTGTCCCCGGCGCCGACGTCGTAGACGGCCTCGATGGCGTGCTCGCCGATGTGGCCCAGGAACAGCCGGTCGCCGTCCCAGCTGAAGCGGTGCGGGTCGCGCATGCCGTACGAGTAGATCTCGCCGAGCTTGCCCGGCTCCCCTGCGAACGGGTTGGCGGCGGGGACGCCGTACCTGCCGTTGGCGCTGTTCGTGCCGGAGGGGTCGATGCGCAGGATCTTGCCGTGCGGGATCGCCAGGTTCTGCGGGTCGTCGGTGGAGGCGCCGCGGCCGCCGTCGCCGGCGGCGATGTAGAGCAGGCCGTAGTCCTGGTCGCCGCGGCGGGCGCTCGGGCGGAAGTCGATCTGCTGGATGCCGTGGATCTGGCCGTTGAAGCCGAGCCTGAGGATCTCCTTGCGGGTGCCGGAGAAGACGTCGGCCCTGGGGTCGGTGGCCGTCCACTCGGTGATCACGCCGTGGAACCGGGTGTCCGGCTGCGGCGTCAGGTCAGGGGTCTTCGTGGTGAGCGCCGCGCCCCACTCGGTGTGTACGGTGTAGAGCTTGCCGTTCCTGGCGAAACCGGGGTGGAAGGCGGCGAAGCCGAACCCGCTGCCGAGGCCGCGCCCCGAGACGAAGTCGGGCGCGAAGGCGGCGCCGACGTCCAGATACTCCTTCGGCCGGCCCTGGTCGAGCAGGTAGAGCTTGCCGTTGAGGTCGTTGGCGAACAGGCGGCCGTCGGGCATCGCGCCCAGGTAGTTGATCCTGGCCCAGCGGACCAGGCGCGAATCGGTCGGCTCCGGGATCGTCTCGGTCTTCGGGAACGAGGCGAACTCCTCCAGCGTCAGGGTGAGTCCCGACGGTGTGGGCTTCTCGGGGATCGGGTCGTCGACGGGGGCCGGCTCCGCGCGGGCGACCGCCGGCGGCGCGTACAGGCCGGTCAGAACGAGGACGGCTGCGACGGTGAAGCTGCGAAAGGCTGACATCGGGGAACCCCTCTCGCCCGGCTCGAAAGCGCTTGCGAAAGCGCTTTCGCTCCAGCGGATCGTAACCCGGGGGAGAGCTCTGTCAAGAGCGCTGTCAGGAGGACGGCGGGGCCGTGGAGGCCCGGACCACCAGTTCGTGCGGGGTGCGGCGGCGGCGCGGGCGGGAGGCGGGCGGCTTGAGCGCGAGCTCGAGTGCCTGCTTGCCCATGCCGACCATGGGCAGCCTGATCGTGGTCAGCTCGGGATAGACGTCGCGCGCCACCGGCACGTCGTCGAACCCGGCCACCGAGATCTCCTCGGGCACCCTGCGCCCGTTGTTCAGCAGCCAGGACAGCGCCCCCACCGCCATCGGGTCGTTCAGCGCGACCACCGCCGTCAGCCCCGGATGCGCGCGCATCAGCCGGGCGGTCGCCGCCGCGCCGCCCTCCCTGGTGAAATCCCCGTGTACGACCGGGACCGAGCGCCAGTCCAGCCCCGCCGCGCCGAACGCCGTGCGCAGCCCGGCCAGCCGATCCTCCACCGTGGTCAGGTTGGCGGGCCCGCCGAGCACGCCCAGGCGGCGGTGGCCCAGGCCGAGCAGGTGCCGCATGAGCGTGACGCCACCGCCGGCGTTGTCGGGCAGCACCGCGTCCACCGGCAGGTGGTGCCGGCCGATCACGGCCACCCGCCCGCCCGCCGCGGTGAACGAGCGCACCTCGGTGGCGATGTCGGCCTCCGTGCTCGCCTCGATGTAGCCGGAGCCCGCCAGCACGATGCGGTTGACCCGGTGGGCGCGCAACGCCCGGATCCTGGCCAGCTCGGCGCTCGGGTCGCGCGAGGTCTGGCTGATCAGCGCCAGGTAGCCGCGGCTCTCCGTCTCGCGCAGCACGCCCCTGGCGATCTCGCCGAAGTAGGGGTCGCCGACGTCGTGCACGATCAGCCCGACCATGGACGCCTGCCCGCCGGCCAGCGCCCGCGCGTGGCTGTTGGGCACGTAGCCGACCTGGGAGGCGATCGCCTGCACGTGGGCCGCGACCTCGGCGCTCACCCCCGTGCTGCCCGTGATGGCCCGGGAGGCCGTCGCCAGCGAGACCCCGGCGGCCTTGGCCACGTCGACCAGGCGCGGCGGCGACGATCGCTCTGCCATGCGAGGCGAACCCCCTTGTCCGGGGCTGGATCCCGTGTAATCGTAACCGAAAGCGCTTACGAAAGCGCTTTCGCTCCGCCTCTTCTGACGGGGGTCCCCTCGATGGCAAGAGTTCGCAAGAGCCTGGCGGTCATCTCGATCTGCGGTTTGGCGATGACCGCCTGCGCGAAGACCGACGAACCCGGCGCCGCGCAGTCGCCGGGACAGCAGCAGGGGCCGGTGCGGATCGGCATCTCGCTCCCGCTCACGGGCGACTTCTCGGAGCCCGGCAAGGGCATCCAGGAGGGCTACCAGGTCTGGGCCGACCGGGTGAACGCCAAGGGCGGCCTGCTCGGCAGGAAGGTCGAGCTGATCTTCCGCGACGACGCCTCCGACCCCAACCGGGTCAGCTCCGACTACGAGTCGCTGATCACGCAGGACAAGGTCAACCTGGTCTTCGGCCCGTTCTCTTCGCGGCTGGTGATCCCCGCGGCGAAGGTGGCCGAGTCGTACGGGATGTTGTTCGTGGAGCCGGCCGGGGCCGCCAAGGAGGTCTTCGAGCAGGGCTTCCGGCGGTTGTTCTACGCCGCCCCCGCGATCGCCGACGACCACTACAACTACCTGGCCGACTACCTCGTCAAGCTGCCCGCCGACCGGCGGCCGAAGACGGCGGCGTACGCGAGCCTGGACGACCCGTTCGCGCAGGGCACCGCGTACGGGCTGCGCGACAAGCTGGCCGCGGCCGGGATCAAGACCGTCGTGGACGAGGTGTACCCGCCGGAGACCACCGACTTCGCGCCCATCGCCGCCAAGATCGCCGCGGCCAAGCCGGACCTGGTCGTGGGCGGCACCCAGTTCGAGGACTCGGTCGGCCTGGTGCGCGCGCTGCAGGAGCTGAAGGTGCAACCCAAGCTGGCGGCGTTCTCGACGGGGCCGACGTTGTCGGAGTTCCCCGCCGCGGTGAAGGGGGCCGCCGAGCACATCGTCTCGCCGGTCGGCTGGTCGGCCACCTCGGCGTTCACCGGCAACGAGGAGCTGGTCAAACGGTACGAGGAGATGTTCGACGGCGAGGCCAACGAGGACGCGGCCAACGGCTACACCGTCGGCCAGGTCGTCGAGGCGGCCGTGACCGCGGCCAAGTGCGTCGACCCGGCCAAGGAGTGCCAGGACAAGCTGGCCGAGCACATCAGGCAGGGGACGTTCCAGACGGTCGTGGGGCCGCTGTCCTTCGACGACCAGGGGCGCCCCGAGCAGGCGCACATGATCCAGCAGTACGTCAACGGCAAGATCGAGATCGTGCTGCCCGAGCAGGCCAAGACGGCCGGCATCGTCTACCCGAAGCAGGAATGGTGAGCCTGCTCCTGCAGGGGGTGGCCCTGGGCGTGCTGACCGGCGGGCTCTACGCGCTGCTGGCCTCGGGGTTGTCGTTGTACTTCGGGGTGATGCGGGTGGTCATGGTGGCGCATCCGGCGTTCCTGTTCCTGGCCGCGTACCTGACGTACACGGTGCACACGACGCTCGGGGTGGACCCGTTCCTGGCGTTGCCGGTGACCGTGCCGCTGTTCTTCGTGCTGGGGGTGGCGGTGCAGCGGCTGCTCGTCGCGCGGCTGGCGCCGGAGAGCCTGGCGATGATGTCGGTGCTGTTGACGTTCGGGATCGCGCTGACGATCGAGGGCTTGCTGGGGACGTTCTACACGGGGTCCTACAAGTCGGTCAGCATGGAGTACGCGACCAGGTCCCTGACGATCGGCGGCGTGCATCTCCCGTACGACAAGATCATCGCCTTTGGGGTGGCCGCGGTCACGCTCGCGATCTTGTTCGCGGTGCTGGTCAAGAGCCGGTTCGGGCAGTCGTTGCGGGCCACGATCCAGCACCGGGAGGCGGCCAGGCTGGTCGGGATCCAGACCGAGCGCGTCGCCGGGTACGGCTTCGGCGTGGGCCTGGCCACGGCGGCCGTGGGCGGGGCGGTGCTGGCGCTGATCACGCCGTTCTTCCCCGCCTCGCACTGGGTGTGGATCGGCAAGCTGATGGCGATCATCGTGGTCGGCGGCCTGGGCAGCGTGGTCGGCGCGGCGCTGGCGGCGGTCCTGCTCGGCCTGGTCGAGGGCGTCGTGCTGGTCACCGTGGACGCCACCTGGGCGACGATGATGTTCTACGTCTTCCTCTTCCTGACCCTGCTCGCGCGTCCCCAGGGGTTGTTCGGAGGCCGGCTTGCGCATCGCTTCTAGAGGGCTCCCGCCGCTGGTCGCCTGCCTGGCGATCGCCTATCCATGGCTGGTCCCGAACTACTACCTGGTGTATGCGGCCACGCTCACCGTCATGTACGCCGCCATGGCCACCTCGTGGAACCTCCTGGGCGGTTTCACCGGCTACGTCTCCCTCGGCCACTCCGCCTTCTTCGGCCTCGGCGCGTACGGGACCGGGCTGCTGGTCGTGCGCCTGGGCGTGCCGTGGGTCGTGGCGCTGCTGGTGTCGGCGCTGCTGGTCACGGTGTTCGCCGTGGGCGTCGGCATCGCGGCGGTCAGGGTGCGCGGCGCGTCCTTCGTGATCGTGTCGATCGCGCTCGTGTCGATGATGAACCTCATCGTCCAGGGCTGGCGCTCGCTGACCGGCGGCTCCACCGGCCTCCAGGTGCCTTCCCCCTTCCCGGACCTGCACCGGGGGCAGACGCACATCGTGTTCTTCTACCTGTTCCTGGCGCTGCTCGGGCTCGCGCTGCTGTCCTGGTGGTACGTCTCCCGCTCCCGCTTCGGCGCGGGCCTGCGGGCCATCAGGGAGGACGAGGACAAGGCCGAGTCGCTGGGCGTGCCCACCAGCGCGTACAAGGTGACCGCCTTCGCCCTGTCCGCCCTGTTCGTGGCGCTGGCGGGCGGCCTCTACGCCCTCTGGTTCGGCAGTCTCGACCCGATCTTCGTCTTCTCCATCCTGATCAGCTCGTACATGGTGCTGATGAGCCTGCTCGGCGGGGTCAGGCACTTGTACGGCCCGCTGCTCGGCGCGCTCATCGTGGCCCCGGCGGGCGAGTACTTCCTGATCGTGCTAGGGGAGACGCAGATCCACCTGACCGCGACGGGTGTGTTGCTGGTGCTGGTCGTGTTGTTCATGCCGGACGGCATCATCGCCAGGCTCACCAGGAAACGCGCCGGGCCGTCCATCCCGGACGAGACGGCCGAGCAGCGGCTGCAGGGGGTCTCTCCATGAGCTCGTTGCGCACCGAGGGGTTGACCAGGTCGTTCGGCGGCGTGCTCGCCGTGGACGGCGCCACTGTCGAGCTGCGGGACGGGAAGATCAACGGCCTGATCGGGCCGAACGGGTCCGGCAAGACCACGTTCTTCAACCTCGTCACCGGCCTGATCAAGCCGGACTCCGGCCGGGTGCTCTACCGCGACCGCGACCTCACCCGCCTGTCGCCGCACCGGATCGCGCACGCGGGCCTCGGCCGTACCTTCCAGCTCTGCCGGGTCTTCCAGCGCCTGACCGTGCTGGAGAACCTGCTGGTGGCCGTCCGCCGGACGCGGCTGCGTGAGCTGCTGGCCGGGCTGCACGACAAGGGCGAGGTCGAGCGGGCCCGGCACTGGTTGCGCCGGATGGGCATCGAGCACCTGGAGGCCGCTGAGGCCCGCCACCTGTCCTACGGCCAGCAGAAACTGCTCGAACTGGCCGCCGTGCTCATGGCCGAGCCCGAGCTGGTGCTGCTCGACGAGCCCGCGGGGGGCGTCAACCCGGCGCTGATCGACCGGATCGTCGCTCTCGTCCGCGACCTCAACGCCGAGGGCCGCACGTTCCTCGTCGTCGAGCACAACATGGACATGGTGATGGGCATGTGCGACCACGTGATCGTCTTCGACCGGGGGGCGCCCATCGCGGAGGGGCCGCCGGCTGCGATCCGGGACGATCCGCGCGTTCTGGAGGCGTATCTCGGTGTCTGATCCCCTGCTGTCGCTGGAGGAGGTCGAGGCCGGTTATGGCAGGACCGCGCCGGTGCTGCGCGGCCTGACCATCACCGTGCGCGCCGGCGAGGTCGTCTGCCTCGTCGGCCCGAACGGCGCCGGCAAGTCCACCGCGCTCAAGGTCGCCAGCGGCCTGCTCGTGCCCAGGTCGGGACGCGTGCTGCTGGCCGGGCGGGACGTGACGGGCCTGACGCCGCAGCGGTTGCTCGGTCTGGGGCTCGCCCACGTGCTGCAGGGGCACAGCGTGTTCCGCGAGATGACGGTGGCCGAGAACGTGCGGCTCGGCGGGTTCACCGTCCGCGACCAGGCCAAGCTGAATGCGCGGATCGAGGCGGTCAAGGAGCTCTTCCCCGTCGTGGCCGAGCGGTGGGGGAGCCTGGCGGGGCTGTTGTCGGGCGGGCAGCAGAAGCAGGTCGAGTTCGCCCGGGCGCTCATGCTGGAGCCCGCCGTCGTGCTGCTCGACGAGCCGTCGATGGGGCTCGACCCGCGTAACACCCAGATCGTGTTCGACCGGATCGACCTGATGCGCAGGACCGGCGTCGCGGTGCTGCTGGTGGAGCAGAACGCGCGCAGGGCGCTGGAGATGGCCGACGTCGGCTGCGTGCTCGACCTCGGCCGGGTGCACCTCTCGGGGCCCGCGCGCGAACTGGCCGCGGACCCCCGGCTCGGCCGCCTGTACCTGGGCGGCGCCCCCGCTACGTAGCCGGGGCTGTGCTCGATGGCACGCCCGCTACGCGGACGCGGCCGCTTGCACGTCAGATGGGGCCACCCGGACCCGCTTCCTGAACACCCAGTACGTCCACCCCTGGTAGACCAGCACGAACGGCAGCGTGATCAGCCCGATCCAGCTCAACATCGTCAGCGTGTAGGCGCCGGAGGCGGCCTCGGCCAGCGTGAGCCCCGGCAGCGGCTGCTGCCGCAGCTCCATGAACACCGCCAGCGCCGCCAGCACGATGGCCCCCGCCGTGGCCGCGAACGCCCAGCCCTCCCTGCGCCGCCAGATCAGCGCCGTGGCCGCGGCCAGCGCCGCCATGGCGGCCAGCGCGGGGAACGTGCCCAGGTTGGACAGGGCGAACACGGCCACCGGGATGGCCACACCGCTCGCGGCCATGGCGGCGACGCGGGCGCGGCGGCGTACCGGGCCGGTGGTCTTGAGCGCCAGGAAGACGGCGCCGTGCAGCGCGCAGACCGCCAGCGTGAACGCGCCGCCGAGCAGGGCCGCGGGCGCGCTGTCGTAGACCAGGTCGGCGAAGACCGCGCCCCACAGGAACGCCGGGAGCCCGCTGCCCACCATGATGCCCAGGTCGCACCAGCGCGGGTCGGCGACCTTGCCGCGCCACTCCAGGCCGACGCCGCGCACGATCAATCCCACCAGGACGAGCGTGACGGGCAGGTAGAACGCGCTGAACACGCCCGCGTACCAGGCCGGAAAGGCGGCGAACATGGCGCCGACCGCGGTGATCAGCCACACCTCGTTGCCGTCCCACACCGGGCCGATGGTCTCCAGGCTCTGCCGCTGCTCCGCGGGGCTCCTGCTGACGACCGGGGCCAGCATGCCGACGCCGAAGTCGAAGCCCTCGAGGACGAAGTAGCCGGTCCAGAGAAAGGCGATGATGACGAACCACAGATCGATCATGGTCTGCTCCTCTCAGTACATCAGCGACGGTTCGAGCTGCTCGGTCGCGGGGACGGCCGGGTCCCGCTCCTCGACGCCCTTGCGGACGTGCCTGGACAGCAGCACGGCCTCGGCCACCGCGAGCCCGCCGTACAGGAGCGTGAAGATCGTCAGTGAGGTGGCCACCTCGGCCAGGCTCACGCCGGGCGACACGCTGGAGGCGGTCAGCAGCTCGCCCGCGACCGTCCACGGCTGGCGGCCGATCTCGCTCAGCAGCCAGCCCGCGATCACCGCGAGCAGTGGCAGCGGCAGAGCCAGCAGCAGCGCCCGCGACAGCAGCGTCGGGAACACCCGCCGGCGTCTGGTCAGCCAGAGGCCGAGGACCGACAGGCCCACCGTGGCCAGCCCGAACCCGATCATCAGCCGGAACGACCAGAACACCACCGTCTGGTCCGGCCGGTAGTCGCCGGGGCCGAACTGCTGCTCGAAGCGCCGTTGCAGGTCCTCGGTGCCCTGGACGGTGGCGTTGAGGTCGTTGGTGGCCAGGAAGCTGAGGACGCCCGGGATCTCGATGCCGGGGGCCAGCGTGAGCGGGGCGCCCGCGGTGTCGCGTTCCAGGCCCTCGGCGGAGGCCAGCTTCATGGGCTGCTGCTCGTACATCAGCTTGGCGGACATGTCGCCGGTGCCCGCGACGACGGCCCCCGCGATCGCCGTCATGACCAGCGCGGCGCGCGCGGCACTGCGCCACATCCCGGCGCGCGTCCTGAGCATCCAGTAGCCGCACACCGCCAGCACGAAGCCGCCCGCCACGATGAACGCGGCCCCGATCACGTGCGGAACCTGGGCGATCGCCGTCGAGTTGGTCAGCACCGCCCACAGATCGGTCATCCTGGCCTTGCCGTCCACGACCTCGTAGCCCACCGGGTGCTTCATCCAGGCGTTGGCCGCGAGGATGAAATAGGCCGACAGGTTGGACCCGATCGCGGCCGCCCAGATGCACGCCAGGTGCACCTTCTTCGGCAGCCGGTCCCAGCCGAAGATCCACAACCCCAGGAACGTGGACTCCATGAAGAAGGCCAGCAACGCCTCCATGGCCAGCGGAGCGCCGAAGACGTCGCCGACGAAGATGGAGTATTCGCTCCAGTTCATCCCGAACTGGAACTCCTGCACGATGCCGGTGACCACGCCCATGGCGAAGTTGATCAGGAACAGCTTCCCGAAGAACTTCGTGAGCTTCAGGTAGTGCTCTTTCCCGGTGCGGTGCCAGGCCGTCTGGAGGCCCGCCACGAAGATGCCCAGACCGATGGTCAAGGGCACGAACAGAAAGTGGTAGACGGTGGTCACCCCGAACTGCCACCGCGCAAGGTCAAGTGCGTCCATCTCTCCCCGTCGTCTCCCTCAGCTCTACAGCCTGTAGTACATCTACTTGCAGTAGTACTACAAGCTGTAGAGCAACGCGATGCGACCTTGGTCACATCCCCCTGGCTCTGGTTGCTGGTGCGTACTCGAGGATGCCGTTCGGGGCCGGTCCGGCGCGTCAGCCGCCGGGTTGATTCGCTCGTACGTCCCGGGGTGGACCTTCAACCAGGGCGAACCGGTGGGATGTTTCCGCCGGCAAACCCTTATCCACCTGGTCCCGGCTGCCTAGAGTGGCGACATGAGAGTGGCGGGCAGTGCCGTGATCGGCGTTCAGAGGGATCGGGTGTGGGCGGCGCTCCAGGACCCGGCGGTGCTGGTGCGCACCATTCCGGGGTGCGAGCGGCTGGAGGAGTCGGGGCCGGACACGTACCGGATGACCGTCAACGCGGGGGTCGCGTCCATCAAGGGCGTCTATCAGGGGGAGGTCGCGCTGGCCGACCCGCTGGCGCCCGAGAGCTTCACGCTCAAGGCCCGCGGTCAGGGCGCGCCCGGGACGGTGGACGCCACCGTCCTGGTACGGCTGAGCGAGATCGACGGCGGGACCCGGGTGGACTACGACGCCGACGCGGTGATCGGCGGGATGATCGGCGGCGTCGGGCAGCGCATGCTCGGCTCGGTGGCCAAGCGGACGGCGGGCGAGTTCTTCTCGGCCGTCGAGGAGCACCTGCGGGCGCCGGCCGTCGTTGAGCCTGTGCCCGCTGATGGTCACCCGCGCGCCGTGCGGGACGGCTCGGCAGAGGTGGCCGCGGCGGACATCGGCGAGGCGGGCCGGGTAGGTGGTGCCGTCTATGAGCGGCCCCCCAAGCGGCACGCCGAGGCACGTCCGTGGGTGATGCTGGCGTCGTTCGGCATGGGGGCGGGGATCGCGCTCGCCGGGGTCGCGGTGGGCTGGTTGCTCGGACGCGGCTCCCGCCGTCGCCGCTCCTGAGACGCCGTGGCGGCGGGGCAGCTCGGGGTGGCGGTCGGGGCTCTCGCGGAAAAGGATCTCCAGGCGTAGCGTGGCGGTATGCGGCAGGCACATGCTGAAGACGCCCGGACCGAAGCCAGGCGAGTCGTACGCAACCTGCTCGGCGAGGAGCGGCCGACCGCCGAGACGCTGATCGGTGACGTGCGTCCGGTGCTCGGCGACGAGCGCACCGACCGCGGTCTCGGGCTCGCCCTCGGCGCCTCGCTCACCAGGCGGTCGGCCGAGCTGGCCGCCATCGCGGCGCTGCTGGTCGGCACCCGTGAGCTGGGTGAGGAGTGGTGGACGCGGTCCAGGGGCGGCAAGTTGCCGCCTCCCGACGAGGTCGTGCGCACGGCCGTCGCCATCGAGCCGTGGACCGATCTCACCGCGCTCGAGATGCTGGCCGCCTGGATCGCCGACGACGCCGCCGACCAGCTGTGGGGGCAGCCCGTCGCCCAGGTCGACCTGAACTCCTGGCAGGCCGAGGACCGCTTCGAGCTGCCGCCGGGGGTGAAGCCGGGGCAGCGGCTCGTGGTGCACTTCGACGCCGGTGGGCGGCTCGACGCGGTGGTCACCCGGCGGCCGGACGAGGATCTCGGGTCCAATCTCGACTTCCACTCGTTGCGCTACTCACGGCCCGCCGAGGCGCAGTGGAGCTGGGGCGTGGCGGCCGGGCTGGGGCCGCATCGGCTGCCGGGTGAGGATCCCGATCCGTACGCGCGCCAGGTGCCTTCCACTGCCGCCGGGATCCTGCGGGCCTGGGCGCTCCGTCACGGTGCCACCCGGGAGCAACTCGGCGAGCGGTGGGAGACCGTCGGGGACGTCGTGGCCGCCATCGAGCGGGTGGACTGGATGTGGCGCAGCGGGGAGTGGTTCGGGTGGTGGCGTGGTGCGTCTGCCCTGGTGGACGACTCGGCCTACCTGCCTTATCGGCTGGAGGAGCTCGCCGCCGGTTGAAATCCGCCGGACAGGAATCAGCCTGGACGGCGGGCGGTTGACTGCAGGCGTGAAGGTCGAGATTTTTTCGGATGTCGTGTGCCCCTGGTGTTACATCGGGCACGTCAGGTTCGCGCGGGCGGCCGAGGGGTTCCGCGCCAAGGGCGGCACGATCGAGGTGACGATGCGGCCGTACCAGCTCGATCCCGACGCCCCCGACGAGGGAGAGCCGCTGATCCCCGCCCTGGAGCGGAAGTTCGGGCCGAACGCCCGCCAGATGACCGACCGGGTGATCGGCACGGCCGCCACCGAAGGTCTGGAGCTGGACTACGACCACGCCGTGAGCTCCAACACGTTCGAGGCGCACCGGCTGATCGAGGTCGCCGCCCGGCAGGGGCTCGGCAGGGAGATGGCCGAGCGGCTGTTCAGGGCGTACTTCAGCGAAGGGCGGAACGTGGGTGACACCGGCGTGCTGCACGAGCTCGCAGGAGAGGTCGGCGTCGAGGACTCGGGCGAAGGCGCCGAGGAGGTACGCGGGCAGCTCGGCAGGGCACGGGCGCTCGGGATCACCGGGGTGCCGCTGTTCCTGTTCGAGGAGAAGTTCGCGGTGTCCGGGGCCCAGCCGGTGGAGGCGTTCGCAGCGGCCATCGACGAGGTGGCGGCCCGGACCGGACAGACGCCGATCACGCAGCTCGCCGCCCCGGCCGACGGGTGCGATGACGACGGATACTGCGCCGTCTGAGCGGGTGCGAGAATCGTTGATGTGTCGACACGTCGCCTTGGTTACCTGCTCAAGCACGCCAACCTGCGCCTGACGGAGTTGACGGGTCCGGCGCTGGCGCCGTACGGGATCGATGGGCGCGAGTTCGCGGTGCTGTCGGTGCTGGGCACGCCCGAGCCGCTGTCGCAGCTGGAGGCCGCGCAGCGGCTGGGGATCGACCGGACGACGATGGTGGCCATGGTGGACGCGCTGGAGCGGAAGAAGCTGGTGGGACGCCGGCCGCATCCCGACGACCGGCGCAAGAACATGGTCGAGCTGACCCCGCACGGCCGGGAGACCCTGGACGGAGCCACGCGGGCCGTGGACGGGGCCGAGCGGGCGTTCCTGGCCGCGCTGCCGGGTGACGACGCGCGGCTGCTGCGGGATTTCCTAGAGCGGCTGGTGTGAGCCGGGCTGGGGCGTGCCCTCGCCGAGCTCGCCCGAGCGGTGGTGGCGGCGGCACAGGACCTGATAGCGCACCGGCGAGGCGTCCGTGTCGCCGATGACCACCTGCTCGCCCGTGCGCGCCAGCACCCCGCCCACCACCCTGGCGTTGAGCTGCCCCGGCCGCCCGCACCAGCACAACACCTCGACCTGCAGCCGGCACACCTCGTCGGCCAGCTCGAACAGCCGCTGCGCCGCGGGGAACATCACCGACCTGAAGTCGGAGGCCAGCCCGAACGCGTAGACGTCGATCCCGTACTCGTCCACCAGGTCGGCGAGCTGCTCGATCTGCTCGACTGTGTAGAAACAGGCCTCGTCGCAGATGAGGTAGTCGATCCGGTCGTGCGCGGTCACCAGCCGTACGAGATCGAGGGAGTCCTCCACCTCGATCGCCTCCAGCCCGAGCCCGATCCGGCTGGTGATCTTGGGCCCGCCCGAGCGGTCGTGCTTGGTGAACATCAAGCCGCGCCGGCCCTGACGCCCATGGTTGTAGTTCATCTGGAGCGCCAACGTGGACTTCCCGCAATCCATCGGGCCGAAGTAGAACTTCAGAACGGCATCCCGGGCGCCAGACGGCACAGCAGACAAGGCAGACGATTCGGTCACGGGCCCCCAGCTTAGCGGCTTGGCTTGTTCCATGACCTCGTGGGACATTTCTCCCCTGGAGTTTCAGGAGGAACTTGTGGTCACCGACAAACCGCCAAATCCGCCCTCGCTCGACGCGATGATGACACCGGACGACCTCACGGCCGCCCAGGCCGACGCCACCCGCTGGCGGTACGGTTTCCTCGTCGTCGTGGTCGGCATCGTCGCGGTCCTGGTCGCCTTCGGCGCGGCCGTGTTCGCCACCCAGGAGTTCGCCGCGCTGTTCGCCGGCGTGGCCGGGGTGATCGGCACCATCATCGGGGCCTACTTCGGCGTGCAGGCGGGCCAGTCGGGGAAGGCCAGGGTGGAGGCCGAGCTGGCCAGGTCGCAGGAGATGGTGGTGCGCCTGGCGGCCTACGTCGGCACAGAGAACGCGCCCCGTGTCATCGACGAAGTGCTCGGCCGGCGCCGAAGCTGAGGAGCCATGCGTAGCGTCCGTATCGGAGTGGACACCGGAGGCACCTTCACCGACGTCGTCGCGGTGGATGAGCAGACCGGTGAGATCCTCACCACCAAGACCCCCTCGACCCCCGCGAACCCGGCGAACGGGTTCATCGCGAGCATCGAGAAACTGGGCGAGCTCGACGTCAGCTCGATCGTCCACGGCACCACCGTCGCCACGAACCAACTGCTCGAAGACCGGATCGCGAACCTCGGGTTCATCACGACCGAGGGCTTCGAGTACGTCCTGGAGATCGCCAGGCAGAGCGTGCCCGACGGCTACGGCAACTCCTACTTCTGGGTCAAGCCGCCCAGGATCGTTCCCGTGCACCTGGTGAAGACCGTCGGCGGGCGGCTCGACCACCTGGGCGCGGAGGTGCGGCCGTTCTCGGAGGAGCAGGCCACCGAGGTGGCCCGCTGGTTCAAGTCCAAGGGCGTCACCGCGATCGGGGTCTGCTTCCTGCACTCCTACGCCAATCCCGAGCACGAACGCCGCATGCGCGAGGTGTTGTGGCGCGAGCACCCGGAGGCGGTGATCTCGTTGTCGAGCGACGTGCTGCGCGAATACCGCGAGTACGAGCGCTCGGTCACCACCCTCGTCGACGCCGCCGTCAAGCCCGCCATGCGCGGCTACATCGCGAACCTGTCCAACCGGCTCGGCATGCCGTTCTCCGTCATGAAGTCGAACGGCGGCGTCCTGTCCGCCCGCGAGGTCGTCAACCAGCCGATCACCACCGTCCTGTCGGGCCCGGCGGCCGGGGCGCTCGGGGCCGCGCTCATCGCGTCCACGGCCGGGCACAAGTCGGTGATCACCCTGGACGGCGGCGGCACCTCGACCGACGTGGCCGTGGTGATCGACGGCGAGCCCTCCATCACCACGGAGGGGTCCATCGGGCGGTACCCGTGCAAGATCCCGATGATCGACATCATCACCGTGGGCGCGGGCGGCGGCTCGATCGCGTGGATCTCGCCGGAGGGCACGCTCAAGGTGGGACCCAGGTCCGCCGGGGCCGATCCAGGGCCGCTCTGCTACGGCAGGGGCGGGACGGAGGTGACGGTGACGGACGCGCACGTGTTCCTCGGCCGGATACCGCCGCACCTGCTCGGCGGGGAGATCCCGCTGGACGCCGACGCCACGCGTACCGGCATCCAGGCGCTGGCGGACAAGCTCGGCCTCACGCCCGAGCGCACGGCGACCGGGATCCTGGAGATCAGCGCGTTCAACCAGAGCAACGCGATCAGGCAGCTCACCGTCAAGCGCGGGCTGGACGTGCGGGACTTCCCGCTGGTGACTTTTGGCGGCTCTGGGCCGCTGCTGGCGTGCCGGCTGATCGACATCCTCGGCCTGCCGGCCGTCGTCGTTCCGCGCGATCCCGGGAACGTTTCAGCGTTCGGGTTGCTCACGGTGGACGTCAAGAACGACTACGTCCGTACGTACGTCACCCGCGACCTCTCCCTGGGCAAGGCGGCCGAGATCTTCCACGACCTGGAACATCAGGCGGGCGAGGCGCTGGACCGCGAGGGGTTCGACGACCCCATCTACCTGCGCAGCGCCGACCTGCGCTACTACGGCCAGGCGTACGAGGTCCGCGTCACCGCCCCCGCCGGCGAGATCGACGCCGCCTGGCAGGCCGACGTGATCGAGCGTTTCCACGAGGCCCACCAGAAGTTGTACGGGTACGCCTACCGGGACGACCCACGCCACGGCGTCGAATGGGTGAACCTGCGCGTGTCCGGCATCGGCCCCATCACCCGCCCGGGCATCCGGCGGCTGGAGAAAGCCGGCGAAGGCGCCACGTCGGTCCGGCCGGTGCACTTCGACGAGACCCGCGACACCCCGATCCACCAGCGCGCCGCGCTCGGCCCCGGGGCTGCGATCAAGGGGCCTGCGGTGATCGAGGAGTATGGCTCGACGATCCCCGTCCACCCCGGCTTCACCGCGAAGGTCGACGAATACGGAAATGTGGAGATAAGGCGTGATTGATCCCATCCTCGTCGAGATCGTCGAAGGGACGCTGGCCTCCGTCGAGAAGGAGGTCGAGACCGCCATCGCGCGTACGGCCCGCTCGCCGATGATCCGCGACGCGCACGACTTCCGCGCGGGCATCCACGACGTGCGGCTGCGCAAGCTGACCGGCCGCTCCTACAGCGCGCTCGTCCAGCCGGTCGTGCGCGACTTCCCGGTCGAGACGATGCAGCCAGGGGACGTGTACTTCCACAACGACGTCTACCTGTCGGAAGGCGGCATCGGGCACCTGCCGGACCTGTGCGTCACCGTGCCCGTCTTCCACGAGGGCTCGGTGGTGGCCTTCGTGCAGGCGTTCGGCCACCACGACGACATCGGCGGCGCCGTGCCGGGGTCCATGCCCTCGCACGCCCGATCCGTCTTCGAAGAGGGCCTGATGGTGCCGCCGATCAAGTTGTGGGACCAGGGCGTGCCGAACGAGGCCGCGTTGCGCATCATGACCCGTAACTCCCGCATGCCCGACTCGCTGGCCGGTGACCTGGACGCCGAGTGCTCGGCCTGCCTGATGGGCGCGCGGCGGCTGGGGGAGCTGTTCGAGCGGTACGGCAAGGAGGCCGTCGAGGAGTGCTTCGACGCGATCATCTCCAAGACCACCGAGACCTTCCGCAGGGAACTGCTGGCGAAGCTCCCCGAGGGGACGTACGTGTGGGAGGACTACGCCGAGCACGACGGCGTGGACGAGCCCCGGCTGCACGCTCAGCGCATCACGCTCAGCGTCGACCACGCGGCCGACGCTCCGCTGACGATCGACTTCACCGGTACGTCACCGCAGGCCAAGGGGCCGATCAACCACGCGGGCGACTATGCCGACGGGGTGTTCCTGAAGAAGTGGCTGGCTCCGGTGCTGCGCAACCTGGCCAACACGCCGGAGCGGATGGCGGAGCTGGACGTCAACGAGGGGGTCGTACCCCTCATTAAGATGATTTTTCCGGAAAAAGGCACATTGCTGACCCCGGTCTTCCCCGCCCCCACGAACGCCCGCACATTCGTCATCCTGCGCCTCCTGGGCGTGCTCGCCGGTGTCCTGGCCAAGGCCACGGGCGGTCGCATGCCCGCCGACCAGGAGACCATCCGCTACACCGGCGTCTACGGCACGGACGCGGACGGGGTGCCGTACCTGATGCGCGAGGTCCTGGGCGGCGGCTCGGGCGGGCGCTGGTACGCCGACGGGGAGGACACCATCCACGTGGTGCCGGACTCGCGCAACATCCCGGTGGAGTTCGCCGAGGCCCGCTGGCCGTTCCGGGTGGAGCGGCTGGCGCTGGCCTGCGACTCGGGCGGGCCCGGGATGTACAGGGGCGGACTGGGTTACGACAAGCACATCAGGATGCTCAGGGACGCCTCGTACATGTCCATCGCCGACCGCTCGATCCTGTCCTGCTGGGGTGTGAACGGCGGGCTCGCGGGGCGGCCGTTCCGGGTGGAGATCGCGGGCAAGGAGATGGAGGGGCTGGTGGACGACCACTCGGTGCAGGCCGGGGAGCTGATCAGGATCCGCACCACGGGGGGCGGCGGCTGGGGCTCGCCCTACGACCGGGACCCTCGGGCGGTGGCGGCCGATGTGCGGGACGGCAAGGTGTCGATCGCGGGGGCGCTGGGGGACTACGGGGTGGTCCTGGACGGGGACCGCATCGACGAACAGGGCACCGCCGAACTCCGCGCCCGCCTCCGCCCTCCGACCGACCGCTTCTTCGACCGGGGACCTGGTTACGCGAAGCTTTCCGGCGGGCGCGCGTTCGCGGAGGTGGACGAATTGTAAGGGTGCGGTCAGCCCTTGTCGAAGCTGGCGAAATACGTGGCGGCCATGTCCTCGTCGCCGTGGCCCTGCGATTCGGCGCGGCGGAAACGCTCGCCCGCCGCCGCCACCAGGTCGAGCCGGACGCCCGCCGACTCCCCGGCCTCGGTGATCAGCCTGGTGTCCTTCTCCGCGTTGCCGACCGTGAAGCTGGGCGTGAAGTCGCCTTCCATGATGGCCTTGGACTTGGTCTGGAAGTAGGCGTTGTCCAGCGGTCCGCCCGTGATCACCTGACGGACCAGATCGGGGTCGAGGCCCAGCCCCTTGGCCAGGGCGAGGGACTCGGCCACCACGGCGGTGAGCGAGATGGCGTAGCTCACCGCGGCCAGCTTGAGCTTGGACGCGGTGCCGTCCGCGCCGTCGTCGCCGAGCCAGAGCGTGTGCTGGCCGACCGCGTCGAAGACCGGTTCGAGCGTTTCCCTGGCCGCTTGCGGGCCTGCGGCGAGGATGATCAGCTTGCCCTGTTCGGCCGGTTGGCGGGTGCCCTGGACGGGGGCGTCCACGAAGGTCAGCCCGTGCTCGGCCGCCAGCGCCGCCAGCCGTTCGATCGCCACCACCCCGACCGTGCTCATCTGCGCCCACACCTGCCCCGCCCTGAGCGCGGGAACGGCGGCGGACAACGCCGCGTGCACCGCGTCGCCGTCGCTCAGCATCGTGATGATCACGTCCGCGCCCTCGACCGCCTCGGCCGGGGAACCCGCGACCACCGCGCCGTCCGCCTCCAGCGGCTGGGCCTTCTCCTTCGTCCGGTTCCAGACCCTGACCCGCAGGCCGGACCTGGCCAGGTTGCGGGCCATGGGAGCGCCCATGAGCCCGGTTCCGAGGACTGCGACTGTGCTCATGAGATCACCATACGATCCACCGCCCGGCGGCTCCGCGCGGGGTCGGTAAGCCGACTGGAACAAGGACTTAACGGCGCGGAAACACCGCAGGAGTGCACTGAGGGTGACTCACCGAGAGCGTGAGGCGCACCTAGGGTTCCGCCGGGACGCCGGGCCTGGTCCGAGAGGTGCAGGCGGCCTGCCTCATGAGGCCGCTCCACGGCGGGACAAAAGCCCGGGAGGTCAGCCACAGCCTGGCTGCCTTCCGGCCGGGCGTCGATCATTCGGAGCTCGAATGCACTGGCACCCCCGTAAACTCCACGAGAACTACGGACCCGAGGCCCGCTTCGCCGTCGAACGCGAGGCCGAACTGCCCACCACCGCCTGGGACCGCGAGGTGGCCAGGGGGCTGGAGCTGGGCCTGCAGGGCGCCGACTCCATCGTGGACCGGCGCATCCCGACGTTCTCGCGCGGCGAGCTGCCGCACTTCGCGGGCATCAACACCTTCCTCAAGGCCCCGTACGTCGAGGACGTGCGCACCTGCGGCGACTACGACGTGGCCGTGCTCGGCGCCCCGTTCGACGGCGGGACGACGTACCGACCGGGCACCCGGTTCGGGCCGCAGGGCATCCGCCGGATCTCCGCGCTGTACGGGCCCTACAGCTTCGAGCTGGGCGTGGACCTGCGCGAGTCGATCTCGATCGCCGACCTCGGCGACGTGTTCACGATCCCGGGGAACATCGAGAAGACGTTCGACCAGATCTCCAAGGCCGTCTCGCACGTGTACGCGAGCGGCGCCTTCCCCGTCGTCCTCGGCGGCGACCACTCGATCGGCTACCCGACGGTACGCGGCGTCGCCGAGCACCTGTCCGGAAATCTGGGCATCATCCACTTCGACCGGCATGTCGACACCCAGGAAACCGACCTGGACGAACGCATGCACACCACCCCGTGGTTCCACGCCACGGACATCCCGAACGTACCCCCGCAAAATCTGGTGCAGATCGGCATCGGCGGCTGGCAGGCGCCCAGGCCGGGCGTGAAGGTCGGGCGCGAGCGCGGCACCACGATCATGACGGTCAACGACTGCGTCGAGATGGGCATCGAGGCCGCCGCCGAGCGGGCGCTGGAGGTGGCCTGGCGCGACGCGGAGGCCGTGTGGTTGTCGTTCGACGTGGACTGCCTGGACGCCGCGTTCGTGCCGGGCACCGGATGGCCGGAGCCCGGCGGGTTCCTGCCGCGCGAGGTGCTGAAGTTCATCCAGATCATCGCCGACGCCAAGCCGCTGGCCGGGATCGAGGTGGTCGAGTGCAGCCCGCCGTACGACAACGCCGACATCACCTCCCTGATAGCCACCCGTGTCATCTGCGACACGCTCGGTTGCCTGGTCCGCTCGGGTCACCTGCCGACGAAGAGGAAGGAGGCCGCGTCGTGACACGCCGGCTCCTGCTCGCCGCTCTGTTAGTAGTCGTCTGTACGGCCTGCGGCGGCGCGCCGTCCACGCCCACCGGCGCCCCCAGCAAGGCCGTCACCCTGGGCTTCTCCGCCTGGCCCGGCTGGTTCCCCTGGCAGGTCGCCCAGGAGAAGGGGCTGTTCGCGAAGAACGGGGTCGAGGTCGAGCTGAAATACTTCGACAGCTACACCGACAGCCTCACCGCCCTGGCCACCGGGAACATCGACGCCAACAGCCAGACCCTGAACGACACGCTGGCCTCCATCTCCGGCGGCGCCAAGCAGACGGTCGTGCTGGTCAACGACAACTCCACCGGAAACGACCAGATCATCGCCAGGTCCGGCATCTCGTCCGTGGCCGGGCTGAAGGGCAAGACCGTCGCCGCCGAGCAGGGCACCGTGGACCACTACCTGCTGCTGCTCGCCCTCCGCAAGGCGGGTCTTACGCAGGCCGACATCACGTTCAAGCCGCTGCCGACGGATGCGGCGGCGGCCGCGTTCAAGGCGGGGCAGGTGGACGCGGTGGGGGCGTTCGCGCCCTTCACGACCACTGCTCTGGAACTGCCCGGGTCCGCGGCGGTCGCCACGTCCAAGGACTTCCCCGGGGCGATTCCAGACCATCTGGTGGTGTCCCGCACGCTCGCCTCCTCGCGGCCCGAGGTGGTGCAGGGGCTGGTCAAGACCTGGTTCGACACGCTGGCCTGGATCGGGGCCAACAAGGCGGAAGCTCGTACGATCATGGCGAAGCGGGCCGGGGTGAGCGAGCAGGCCTACGCCGAATACGACGCGGGGACCACGATCTTCTCGCTGGCCGACAACCGGGAGGCGTTCAGCTCGGGCAGCCTGGAACGGCAGGCCAAGGAGATCGCCGCCTTCCTCACAGAATCGGGCCTGGCCGATGCGGCACCGCCCCTGGACGGCCTGCTCGACCCACGCTTCGTCCAGGGGGTCTCATCGTGACAGGCCCCCCGGCCCACACCGCTGCGCGGGCCGCCGAAGCGACGGCCGGGCGGCGGTCGGGCGACCGCGAGAGCTGGCCGCCGCTGCCCAAGCGGTCCGCGCGCGGAGGGCGGGCCGAGGGCGGCTCGGCCGGGGGGCCTTGGCCGGCCGGATCGCCATCGGGGCGGAGCGGGCGCCGGCGGAGGTGGAACGGCCGGGCGTTGCCCGGCCGGGTCCGGTGGGCGTTGCGAGTCGTGGCGGTCGTCGTGCCGCTGGCGCTCTGGGCGGTCGTCAGCTCGCTGGGTGTCGTCGATCCGACGTTCCTGCCCTCGCCCGTCGCCGTCGCGCAGGCGTTCGCGGAGATGGCCGCAAGCGGGCAGCTGCTGTCCGACGCGGCCGCCAGCCTGGGCAGGGTGAGCGCCGGGTTCGGGCTGGCGGTGGCGATATCGGTGCCGCTCGGCCTGGCGATGGGCACGTCCCAGGTGGCCCTGGCGCTGCTGGAGCCGGTGATCGGGCTGCTGAGGTACCTGCCCGCGTCCGCGTTCATCCCGCTGCTGATCATCTGGCTCGGCCTGGGCGAGCCGTCCAAGATCGCGATCCTGGTCATCGGCGTGGTGTTCTTCAACACGCTCATGACCGCCGACGCGGTCCGCGCCGTGCCCGGCGAGCTGCGCAGGGCCGCCGCCACGCTCGGCGCCACCCCCGGCGAGGTGCTGCGCAAGGTCGTCTGGCCGTACGCGCTGCCGGGCATGCTCGACGCGATGCGCGTCAACGCCGCCGCCGCGTGGAACTTCGTGGTCGTCGCCGAGCTCATCGCCGCCGAGTCCGGGCTGGGCTACCGGATCGTCCGCGCCCAGCGGTTCCTGCAGACCGACCGCATCTTCGCGGTGCTCGTCGTGATCGGCGTCATCGGCCTGGCCATCGACGTCGGCCTGCGCCTGGCCAGGGCGCGGGTGGGGAGGTGGGCGGCATGACGCTCGTACTGCGGGACGTCGTCAAGGAGTTCGGCGGCAAGCGGGTGCTCGACGGCGTCGGGCTGGAGGTGGGGCGCGGCGACTTCCTGTGCATCGTGGGCGCGAGCGGCTCGGGAAAGTCCACGCTGCTCGGCATGATCGCCGGGCTGGAGCCGATCACCGGCGGCACGATCGAACTCGACGGCCACCCCGTCAGCGGCCCAGGACCGGAACGGGGGCTGGTGTTCCAGTCAGGGGCGTTGTTCCCGTTCCTCACGGTCGCCGAGAACGTCGGGTTCGGCCTGCGCCTGCTGCCCCTGCCGGCCGCCGAACGCCGCCGCCGCGTCGACTGGTACCTGTCCGAGGTGGGCCTGCTGCCGCTCGCCAACGCCCTGCCCAAGGAGCTGTCCGGCGGCCAGCGGCAGCGGGTGGCGATCGCCCGGGCGCTGGCCTGCGAGCCGTCCGTACTGCTGCTCGACGAGCCCTTCGGCGCCCTGGACGTGCAGACCAAGGAGGACATGCAGGTCTTCCTGCACCAGGTCTGGCAGGACACCGGCGCCACCGTGCTCATGGTCACCCACGACGTGGAGGAGGCCGTGCTGCTCGGGCGGCGGGTGATCGTGCTGACCTCCGACCCGGGCCGGGTTGCGGCCGAGCTGCCGGTGCCACTCGCTGACCACCGGCAGCTCGGCCTCAAGCGGACCCCCGAGTTCCTCGCCCTCCGCAACCAGGTCGAGGACCTCGTCAGGGGGCACGCGCAGAGCCGCGTGTGAGGATGTCGGCATGGGACCATCGCGGATCACCGCCGTACGACACGGAGAGAGCGAGGCGAACCTCGCCCACCAGCAGGCCGGCACGACGCCGCTGATCTACCAGCGGGGCGACCACGAGGTGACGCTGACGGAGCTGGGCAGGACGCAGGCGGCGGCGCTCGGGCGGCTGCTGGCGGCACTGCCCGCCGGCGAGGTGCCCGAGCTGGTGTGGTGCTCGCCCTACCTGCGCGCGCTCGACACGTGGCGGCTCGCGCAGGACGCCTGGGGGATCGGCCCGCTGCCCGTCACCGTGGACGATCGGCTCAGGGATCAGGAGGCCGGGGAGTTCGCGCCTTACAACCTGGCCGCGATCAGGGAGCGGTTCCCCGGGGAGCTGGCGCGCCGGGAGGCCGAGGGCGCCTACGCCTTCAGGCCGCCCGGCGGCGAGTCCCTGGGCGACGTCGCGGCCAGGCTCAGGGACTTCCTGGCGGCCCTGAGCGGACGGGTGGACGGGCGGCGGGTGCTGATCGTCGCCCACGACTCGGTGGTGCTGGCGCTGCGGCACGTCATCGCCGGCAGCGATGACGCGGACCTGGCGGCCGTGCTGGAGTTCGCGCCGGTGCTGAACGGGTCCGTGTCCATGTGGCGGACCGACGGCGGCCCGTTCGAGCTCGTACGGTTCAACGACACGGCCCATCTCGGCCCACGATGACCAGGTCGGCCCGGCCCCTGGTGCGGTCCTCGGCGAACCACGCCCGCTCGGCCGCGAACCACGCCCGCCACCTGGGCGCGAGCTCGGGGCCGTCGCGTTCCAGAACCCGTTGGAGGCGCAGCGGCTCAGGGGCCTCCACCCAGACGGTGAACGCCAGCAGCTCGGCCACCGAGGCGCGCGCCGTGCCGACGCCCTCGATGATGAGGACCTGCTCGGGCGGCACGGTCACGTGGTCGGCGTATTCGCCGCGTACCCAGTCGTACCTGCGGAAACTCCCGGGCAGGCCGCGCTGGAGGGGGCGCAGCACCTGCGATTCGAGCGCGTGGAACCAGCCGCCGGGACCCTCGTCCCACGGCACGGGGAAGTCGTCGCTGTGGATCACCTGGCAGGCCAGAAGCCCCGCCAGCCGCCCCGCGAACGTCGTCTTGCCCGCCCCCGCCGGCCCGTCCACCGCCACCACCCGGACGGGGCCGCACGAAGGCCGGAGGCTCCTGATGCGGGCGGCCAGCGAATTCATGTGGACCCAGGGTAGATGACGGAGGGTGGGCAACTGAGAGAATGTTCTTTCGCCCCGAATGCAAGTAGGAGGTTGGATCTTGCTCGGACCCCTCAAGGACATCGTTGTGCTCGACCTGTCCAGGGCCCTGGCCGGGCCGCACGCCGCGCAGCTGCTCGGCGACCTGGGTGCACGGGTGATCAAGGTGGAACATCCGGACGGGGGTGACGAGTCGCGCGGCTGGGGACCGCCGTTCGTCGGGCCGGATCACGACATTTCCACATATTTCCTGGCGGCCAACCGCAACAAGCAGTCCATCGCCGTCGATCTGAAGTCCACCGAGGGCAAACAGCTCATCGAGCGCTTCGTACGCCAGAGCGACGTCCTCATCGAGAACTTCCGCACCGGCGTGCTCGACCGCCTCGGCTTCCCCGTCGAGCGCCTGCACGAGCTCAACCCGCGTCTCGTCATCCTGTCCATCACCGGCTTCGGCCACGACGGCCCGGAGGGGGGACGCCCCGGCTACGACCAGATCGCGCAGGGCGAGGCGGGCCTGATGTCGCTGACCGGTCCCTCGCCCGACGAGCCCTACCGCGTCGGCGCGTCCATCGCCGACCTGCTGGCCGGCATCCACGGCGCCTACGGTGTTGCGAGCGCACTCTACGAGCGCGAGCGGACCGGCAAGGGCCGGGTCGTACGCACGTCACTGCTCGCCGCCATCACCGGCGTGCACTCCTACCACGGCACCGCCTGGACGGTCGGCGGCAAGGTGCCCGTCGCGAACGGCAACCACCACGCCTCCATCGCCCCCTACGGCGCCTTCCGCTGCGCCGACGGCATGCTGCAGATCGCCGCGGCGAACGAGGGCCAGTGGCGGAAGGTCGCCGTGTTGCTCGACATCGACCCCAGTGAGGCGAAATATGCGACGAACAGGGATCGGTTCGCGCACCGCGACGAGCTGATCGCCGACATGGAGAAGGCCCTGGCCGCCCACGACCGCGCCCACTGGCTGGCCAGGCTGGCTGAGGCCGGCGTGCCCGCGGGCGCGATCAGGACGCTCGACGAGGTCTACACCTGGGACCAGACCCGGTCGCAGGGGCTGGTGATCGAGGTGGAGCACCCGGTGCTCGGGAAGATCGAGCTGCCGGGGCCGCCGCTGCGCTTCGATGGGCTGACCGGGGTGGAGCACACCGCGCCGCCCATGCTCGGCCAGGACGGCGACGCCGTGCTCGCCTGGCTCGAAGAGCGCGAGAGATGATCCGCATTTCGTGGCACCGGGCGCGGCGTTCGTGCGTCAACATTGCAACGTCGGCCGACATCTAGGGAGCGATAGTGAGCCGTCCGGACGCGCGCACACTGATCGAAACGGTCCTCGACAGGGGGTCGTGGAAATCGTGGGACGCGCCGCCCGCCGACCCGGCGCGGCCAGGCTCCTCCTACGCGGACGAGCTGGCCGCGGCCCGCGTCAAGTCCGGCTACGACGAGGCGCTCATCACCGGCGAAGGGCTGCTCGGCGGCCGCAGGGTGGCCATCGTGGCGACCGAGTTCTCGTTCATGGCGGGCTCGATCGGGGTGGCGGCGGCCGAGCGGTTCGTGGCCGCGGTCGAGCGGGCGACCCGTGAGCGGCTGCCGCTGCTGGCCGCGCCCGCCTCGGGCGGCACGCGGATGCAGGAGGGCGCGCTGGCGTTCGTCCAGATGGTGAAGATCACCGCCGCGATCCAGGCGCACCGGGCCGTCGGCCTGCCCTACCTGGTCTACCTGCGGCATCCGACGACGGGCGGGGTGTTCGCGTCGTGGGGGTCGCTGGGGCACGTCACGGCGGCCGAACCGGGGGCGCTGATCGGGTTCCTGGGGCCGCGGGTGTTCGAGTCGTTGCACGGTTACCGGTTCCCGGAGGGCGTGCAGGTGTCGGAGAACCTGCACCGCAAGGGCCTGCTCGACGCCGTGGTGCCGGCCGAGGAGCTGCGGGAGGTCGCCGTCAGGGCGCTGACCGTGCTCGCCGCCGACAGGTCCGGCATCGTCGCGGGCACGCCGCCCGAGGAGGATCTGCGGCCCGTGGAGGCGTGGGAGGCGATCACCCGCTCGCGCCGCGACGACCGGCCGGGCGTACGTACGCTGCTCAAGCTCGCCGCCACCGACGTGACCCCGCTCAGCGGCACCGGGGAGGGCGAGAACGAGCCGGGGCTGCTGCTCGCGCTGGCCACGTTCGGCACCGCGCCCGCGGTCGTGCTCGGCCAGGACCGGCGGCTCCAGCGCGCCAACTCGCCGCTCGGCCCGGCCGGGCTCAGGGTGGCCAGGCGCGGCATGCGGCTGGCCGCCGAGCTCGGCCTGCCCCTGATCACCGTGATCGACACGGCCGGGGCGGATCTGTCGAAGGCGGCCGAGGAGGGCGGGCTGGCCGCCGAGATCGCGCGTTGCCTGGCCGAGCTGGTCATGCTCGACGCGCCGACCGTCTGCCTGCTGCTCGGCGAGGGCGCCGGTGGCGCCGCGCTGGCGCTGCTGCCCGCCGACCGGGTGTTGTGCGCGCAGCACGCCTGGTTGTCGCCGCTGCCGCCGGAGGGCGCCTCCGCCATCCTGTACAGGTCGGTCGACTTCGCTCCCGAGATCGCCCAGGCGCAGCACATCCGGGCCACCGACCTGCGCCACGACGGCATCGTGGACCGGGTGATCCCGGAGCTGCCCGACGCCGCCTACGAGCCCAGGCAGTTCTGCGAGCGGGTGGGGCGGGCGCTGGAATACGAGATCGCGGGGCTGCTGGAGGTGAGCCCGGCGGACCGGTTCGCGGCCCGCCAGGCCCGCTTTCGAAACCTCGGCGTCTAAGGCGGGTGACTCTAGGGGACCGGGATGCGTTCGACGCGGATCGAGAAGACCTCCTCGCGGGGCACCACGACCTCGTAGGCGCCGTGGTCCACCATCCAGTAGCCCAGCGCCTCCGCCTTCATCCCGCTGTGCCCCGTGTACGCGATGTGCAGCCCGTCGTCGTCCTCGTCGAGCACGATGCACGGCTCGCCCCCGAACGCCCCCACCGTGCGGATCAGCACCAGCCACTCCACCTCCGACCTGGGCACCACCCGCCGCCAGTAGCCCGCGGCCGCCTCGAACCCCGCCAGCTCCACCTCGCTGAACAGCACCACCTGGTCGTTGTCGGGCCCGAGCGCGGCGGGAAGGGTACGTTCGCCGAAGCGGGCCACGAAGCCGGAGGCGACCGGCGCGATCTCCTCGCTCATGCGGAGGGCCGCCAGGTCAGCCCGTCGTAGTCGGCGAAGGCCCGCTCCCCGTCGTCGGTGAGGTGCACGATCTTCGCCCCGGCCGGGATCGGCATCGGAACGGTGTGGAACTGCGGCACCACGTGGTCCGACGAGGTCGTGAACCCGTTGCCGGCGAACGGCGGCGCGTCGCTCCAGTCACCCCCCATGTGCGGCCCGTACGGCACCGCGTAGGTGTCGACGTCGCGGGCATGCCAGCGCATGACGTACAGCTCGGGCACCTCCGCGAACAGCTCGGACCCCTCGAACGACAGGTCGAGCCCGTAGTAGAGGGACTCCGGCGTGGTCAGCCTGACGCAGTCCTGCGCGCGGTAGACGTAGCCGGAGATGACCGTGCGCTTGCCCGACAGGTATGGCACGAGCAGCCGCGGCGGGACGACCTTCTGCATCTGCGTTCCGCTCACTGTTCTACTTTACGATCTGTTGACCGCTAGAGGACCCGATGTTCAAGGGACGGCAGGGTGGCCCTGGCCGTGGCGGTCCATTCGTGATCCACTTCCACGACCTGCACGCCCGGCCCGGTGCCGAGGTCGGCGCGCACCACGCCCAGCGGATCGACCAGCATGCTGCGGCCCACGCCGAACCCGTCGGAGGACTCGGCCGGGTTGGGCGCCTGGCCGACGGCCGCGGTCCACATGGTGTTCTCCAGCGCCCGCGCCCTGACCAGGGTGACCCAGTGGTCCTCCTTGAGCGGCCCGGAGCCCCAGGCCGCGATCACCGCGAACAGCTCCGCGCCCCGGTCGACCAGCGCCCGGGTCAGCTCGGGGAAGCGGATGTCGTAGCAGGTGACCAGCCCGACCCTGAGCCCGGCCAGTTCCACGACGGTGGGCTCGGCGCCGGGCGCGACCAGGTCGGATTCCTTCGCGCCGAACGAGTCGAACAGGTGGATCTTCCGGTACGCCGCCTGCACCTCGCCCTGGGCGTCGAGGGCCACGGCCGTGTTGTGCACGCTGCCCTCCCCCGGCTCGAACACCCCGGCGATCACCGACAGCCCGTGCCGCCTGGCGGCCTCGGCCAGGCCGGACACGAACGGCCCGTCCAGCGGCTCGGCCAGGCCCGTGATGCGCCGGCCGTAGCGGGTGAGCGTGGCCTCGGGGAAGATCGCGAGGTCGGCCCCTTCGGCTCTGGCGAGCGCCTCCGTGGCCCTCTTGAGGTTTGTCGAGGGGTCAGGAGACACCGGGATCTGGCAGAGGGCGATTCTGGTCACGGCCCGACTCTAACCGGTTCGGCACCCGTCGAAACCAGGTCAGGCACCGCCAAATCCACTCGAGCGGGCCGTACCTGAACCTGGCCAGCCACCACCTGCTGCCCAGCACCTGCACGACCAGTGTCGCGAGCGCCAGCGCGATCACCGACCAGCGGGTCGGGTCGCGGTCCAGCAGCGGCACGGTCAGGACGATCACCGCGGTGCCGGTGATGTAGTTGGTCAGCGCCATCCTGCCCAGCGGCTCCAGCACCGCCGACAACCACGGCCGCAGGACGAGCAGCAGGCCCAGCGAATATGCCGCCGCGCCCGCCAGCGCGGCCACGCTGTAGACGGTCCAGTCGTTGGTGTCGTCCCAGGCCGCGGTCAGCAGCGCGGTGGCCAGCGCGGCGACCGCGAACGCCGGCCGCAGCAGCCACCGCGGCGGCTGCAGCCGCCACAACCCCATGCCGACCAGGAACAGGCCGGGGATCAGCATCGGCCCCCCGCCCACCTGCGGCAGCAGCGCCCACCCGATCGCCGCCAGCCCCAGGAACAACACCGGCAGGCCGCCGGGCAGGAACGAGGCGGGCAGCAGCACCACCGCCCCGTAGAACGCGTAGTCGGTCAGCACCTCGCCCTCGTAGAACGCGTGCTGGATCAGCCCGAGGCCGAACAACCAGAACAACCTGCTCAGCAATGCCCAGCGGCTGTTGCCGCGCAGGAACAACATGAAGCTGATGCCGAACAGCAGTGAGAAGATCGGGTAGAACCGGCTCTGGAACAGCGCCTCGATCGTCCAGTCGATCCCGGTACGCGAGTCCTTGGTGGTGTGCTGCCAGGTATTGACCAGCATGATGCCGCCCACCGCGAAGCCGCGGAGAGCGTCGAGTTCACGGATGCGCGTCAAAGGAGCCAGGTGCACCACCATATGAGGAATCCGGCGCTGATGACCGTTGCCGTGATTTGCGGCCATCCGCGGTGGCGGAGCAGCGCCGCGGCGGTCAGTACGGCCGAGGCCGCCGCGATCCAGGTGTAGCCGGCGGTCGTGTCCGGGAGGCCGACCGCCAGGGCGGTCTCGTTCGTGCCGGCCAGGGCGTAGACGGACTGGATGATCAGGCCGGCGAACGCCACGCCGGTCAGCCCGCCGAAGGCCGCCGCCACCCTGCCCTTGAGCGCCGCCGTGACGAGCTGGATCAGGGACGCCAGGGCGTACAGGGCGAAGGGGGCGGCCAGCCAGGGGGACTGGGAGATCTGGTACGGCGCCGCGGTCACGTGCAGGTCCGGCGGCTCGGCGATGGCGTCGTCCGGGCAGGGGGAGGTCGATTTCGTGACCGGGTTTGCGATGAAGTCCACGATTTTGCGTCTGGAGCAGGGGTTCGCGAGGAAGACGGCGTGGGCGGTGCGGGCGAACTCCTCGAAGCGGGCGTTCGGCAGTGCTTGCGCCGCGGGCTTGGCGGTCCTGATGGGGGTTGTGGGGTCGTACTGGCCGCCCAGGACGTACACGGGGGCTTGGGTGGTGGAGCTGACGGGTTGGGCCTTGGGGAGTTGCCAGGCGGCACACACCGCTTTATCCCCATTTATGGTGAAAAGTCGGGATTTCGTGGTGGATGACGGGACCTCGTCCTGGCACTGGACCGCGTGATACAGCCCCAGCTCGTGCGTCACCAGGCCCTCGCCCACGGCGTCCACCAGCGGCCGCAGCAGCTCGTCATGCCCCTCCGCCAGCGCGGTGACCATCGCGGGCGCCACCGCGGCCACCTGGGAGTCCTGCAGCGCCTCCGCCATGATCGTGGCCACCGCGTCGCCCGTCAGCCGCGCCGTGAACTGCCTGCCGAGCAGCGGATCGGTCGCGGGCACCCGGGCGGGGGACTTGTTCAGCCGGGCGATCATGTCCTCGAACCGGTCCTTGACGCCGAGGGTCGCCATCGTGCCGGCCAGGTTCGGGTCGAAGTCGTCGTACCAGTTGACGCTCTCGGGCAGGAACGAGTCCAGCACCACCGACCGCACCCCTGTCGGGTCGCTTGCGGCCACGTCCATCATGACCCTGGTGGAGTAGCTGACGCCGAACAGGTTCCACGACGCGTACCCGAGCTCCTGCCGTAACGCGACCACATCGGCCGCGATCTCCTTGGTGTTGTATCCCCGCAGGTCGACGCCCTGCTCCCGCAACCGGTCCCGGCACCGCGCAGCCGCCGCGGCCACGTCGGCGACCGGCTCGCGCAGCTGTCCGAGCAGCGCCTGCGCTGTCTCGGGGCACCCCAGTGCCGGCTGGGAGTACTTGCTGCCGCGCTGCTCGACGGTCACCACGTCACGATCGGGGAACATCTGGCTCAGGAACCCGGTGAGCTGCATCGAAGCCGACCCGGGCCCGCCGCTCATGTAGACGACGGGATCCGGCTTGCGGTCCTTGGCGGTCGAGGCGTGGACGGCGTACCCGACCTTGATCTTCCGCTCGGGGGCGTCCCTGCGCTCGGGGACGACCAGAAAACCGCAGGTCGTACGGGCGGGCATGGCGACCGGGCACGGGCCCGGCCCGGCCGCGGCCGAGGTGGTGAAGGGGGGCACGGTCAGGGCGAGGGCGAGCACGACCCGAGTGATCACGGGACGAGACTAATAGTGTGGAGCCGTGACGGAACCACTTGTTACCAGGATGCGCGACTTCGGGACGACGATTTTCGCGGAGATGAGCGCACTCGCCGTACAGACCGGATCGATCAATCTTGGCCAGGGTTTCCCCGATACCGACGGGCCGGCGGCGATGCTCGACCGCGCGGTCCAGGCGATCGCCGCGGGAGCCAACCAGTACCCGCCGGGACCGGGGGTGCTGGAGCTGCGCCAGGCGGTCTCGGACCATCGGGCGGCGCACTACGGCCTCTCGTACGACCCGGCGGGCGAGATCCTGGTGACGGTGGGGGCCACGGAGGCCGTCGCGGCGGCCATGCTCGCGCTGTGCGAGCCGGGGGACGAGGTGATCGCGTTCGAGCCGTACTACGACTCCTACGCCGCCTCGATCGCCCTGGCCCAGGCCCGGCTGGTGGCCGTGACGATGCGCCCGGTGGAGGGCCGCTTCACCTTCGACCCGGCCGAGCTGCGCGCCGCCATCACCCCCCGCACCCGGATCATCCTGGTCAACTCCCCGCACAACCCCACAGGAACGGTCTTCACCCGGGCCGAGCTGGCCGTCATCGCGGAGCTGTGCCAGGAGCACGGGCTGACGGCTGTGACGGACGAGGTGTACGAGCACCTGACGTTCGACGGGGTCGAGCACATCCCGCTGGCCACGTTCCCCGGCATGCGCGAGCGCACGGTGATGATCTCCTCGGCGGGCAAGACGTTCTCGGTCACGGGCTGGAAGACGGGCTGGGTGTGCGCCCCTCCCGCCCTGGTCGCGGCGGTGCAGACGGTCAAGCAGTTCCTCACGTTCACGGCCGCCGCGCCGTGGCAGCTCGCGGTGGCGTACGGGCTGCGCCAGGAGCTGGAGTGGGTGTCGGCGCTGCGCGCGGGCCTGCAGGACAAACGGGACCGGCTGATGGAGGGGCTGGCGGCGGCCGGCTTCGACGTGCTCAGGCCCTCGGGGACGTACTTCGTGCAGACGGACATCCGCCCGCTGGGCTTCTCGGACGGCCTGGACCTCACCCGCCGCCTCCCGGACCTGGCCGGGGTGGTGGCCATCCCGACCCAGGTCTTCTATGACCACGCGGAACGGGGGAGGCATTTCGTCAGGTTCGCCTTCTGCAAGAAGGACGAGGTCATCGACGAGGCGGTAACCAGACTCAAACGCCTGTCTTCCTAACGGGCGCCCCTCGTCCGCCACCCCCGCGTGGCATGCACGGTGCCCGGCCGGGCGACCTGCGAGCCGCCGGCCCCGTCCAACGCGGTCACCGAGCGCCCGCGGCCCCCGGCCGAAGGCCGTCGAAGACGACGGTGAGGGTGCGCGTGCGAAGGTCGGCGTTCCAGTTGTTGTGCTGCGCCGCCAGACACGTCGCGCTGAGCAGCGCCAGCAGTTCCTCCATCCCCACATCCCCCCGAACCGCCCCCGCCCCCTGCGCCCGCACCAGCAGCCCCTCGATCGGCCCCTTGATGTCGGGAGCCCCCGCCTTGGCGTCGATCCCGGCGGCGGCCAGCGCGTCGACGAGGACCTTCTTCACGGTCGAGTCCTCCACGATCGTGGTGAAGTAGTCGAAGAACGCGACCCCGGGATCGGCGGCCGCGGCCAGTTCGCCGGCCCGTTCGGCCAGCCGTTGCATCCGGTCCACGACGATCGCCTGGTAAAGGGCCTCCTTGGTGGGGAACTGGCGGTAGATCGTACCCACGCCGACCCCGGCCAGCTCGGCGATCTCGCGCATCGACGCGGACAGGCCGTCCCTGGCCAGCACCACCTCGGCGGCCTCCAGCACGCGGGCACGGTTGCGTTGCGCATCGGCACGCATCGAGGTAGCCCCTTCCCATTGACAACCGGAACGAGTGTTCCGTATCGTCCAAGCGGAACACACATTCCGATTCTAGGGGATGCTCCATGGACTACCTGAACCTGGGCCGTTCCGGCCTGCGCGTCTCCCGGGCCTGCCTGGGCACCATGAACTTCGGCACCGAGTACGGCCTGGCCGCCAGCGACGAGGCCGAGGCGGGCCGGATCATCGACGCGTTCCTCGACGCCGGCGGCAACTTCATCGACACCGCCGACCTGTATCACCGGGGCGAGACCGAGGAGATCGTCGGCCGGGCGCTGAAGGGCAGGCGCGAGTGGGTCGTACTGGCCACCAAGGGCGCCATGCCGGTGGGCACCGAGGGGCGCGGCCTGTCGCGGCGGCACCTCACCCGGGCCCTCGACGCCAGCCTGCGCCGGCTCGGCACCGACTACATCGACCTCTACCAGTGCCACCAGTGGGACCCCGCGACGCCGATCGAGGAGGTCATGGCCACGCTCGACGGGTTCGTACGCGCGGGCAAGGTCCGCTACCTCGGCTGCTCCAACTTCACCGCGACGCAGCTCGTCGAGTCGCAGTGGGCGGCGGCGCGCGTGGGCGGCACCCCGTTCGTGAGCCTGCAGCCGCAGTATTCGCTGGTCCAGCGAGTGATCGAGGCGGAGATCCGGCCGACCTGCGAACGGCACGGGATCGGCACGGTCGTGTACGGGACGCTCGGCGGGGGCGTACTGACCGGCCGCTACAAGCACGGCGAGACTCCCGACCCGGACAGCCGGATGGGCAGGCTGCTCGGCCACTCCCTCCCCGGCGCGAACCGGTGGGCCCGATCCCTGCTGAACGACCGCAACCTGGACATCGCCGAGGAACTCGTCAAGGTCGCCGCGGAGCTGGACGCCACGCCGGCCGAGGTGGCGCTGGCGTGGGTGGCGCGACGGCCTGGGGTGACCTCGATCCTGATCGGCCCGCGTTCGGTGGAGCAACTGCGCGAGAACCTGGCGGCGTTCGAGCTCGACCTGCCCGAGGAGGCGATGGCCCGGCTGGACGAGATCTCCCACCTGGACCTCGCCCCGGCGGACGGCTCCTTCTTCCACCTCGTCCCCCGCTGACCGGCCCGGGGCATCGCTTCTCGCGCCCGTGCCGACGCAGCGTAATGAATGGTAAACACAACGTCGTGGTATCGCGGTGATACCGGGCTTTGCCTACGATGAGGGGTATGGCTATGACCCTTCGCTTGAGTGACGAGCAGACCGAGGCCCTCCGCAAGCGCGCCGAGCTCGAAGGACGCAGCATGCAGCAGGTCGCTCTCCATGCGATCGACTACTACATCGAGCACGTCTCCGACGACGAGGTCACCGACGTGCTCGCGGAGAAGGGCGCCCAGCGCTTCGCCGACCTGTTGCGGAGGCTCGGCGAGTGACCCGTTATGTCACCCTTGAGCAGGGGCTACGCATCGCCCGCGCGGCCGTGGGCGGTCCCATCCAAGTGCGCGATCTCGGGCTGCTCGAGGCCGCGCTCCTGCGGCCGCAGACGTCCTTGTTCGGTCAGGACGCCTATCCTGATCTCCTCGTGAAGGCAGCGGCCCTGCTTCACTCGGTCGTCACCAATCACCCTCTTGTCGATGGCAACAAACGGGCGGGCTGGCTGACGACCTATGTCTTTCTGGCGAAGAACGGGATCGAGCTCGATCCGGTCGATGATGATGCCGCCTATGACCTCGTCGTCGCCGTCGCCGCCGGCAAGATCACCGAGGTGAACGAGATCGCCGACGTCCTGCGCACGTTCACATCAAACGCTTGACCTGTGCTCAGGCATGTCTGCTCTCGTCGCTGGGCTCCTCCAGCGGCGTCAGCGCGGCGGTCGCGTCCGAGTTTTCCATCCCGGTGGCCTGGAGGAGATCGACGACCACGGAACGCAACTGCGCGATGATGACGTGCGCTGAGAACCCCAGCCCCTGAGGTCGTTCCCGGGCCGCCACCGCGAGCAGCGCCTGCCGCGCCAGCGTCGGCTCCCGTCCGGCTCCCAGCTCCAGTTGCAGCAGCAGCGCCGCCTCCGAGACCTCTCGCATCGCCTCGGCCAGCGCGGCGGGCGGAGGGGTGGCCTCTCCCAGTGCGGCCAGCGTGCGCCTGCTCAGCACCCGTGCGTTCCGCAGCGCCAGGTCCACCGGCACGGCGGCCGTCTCGTAGCGGGCCAGGCGGGCCCGCCGGTGCCAGTGCAGCGGTGAGATCATGGTGATCTCCCTGCTGGTCTCCAGCGCGGCCTCGAACTCCTCCACGGCCGCCTGAGTCGTACGGGCCTCCTCCAGGGCCTCGGCGGCCAGGTCCACGTCCCGTTTCTCGATGGCCGCGGCCGCCTGCTCCAGCACGGTGGACAGCGCGTCGAGCACCCCGGACAGGTGCTTGGCCGCGATCGCGAACGGGCTGGCGGGCAGTAACGCGACCGCTGCGATCCCGATGACGCCTCCGGTTAGCGCGTCGGCCATCCGGTCCAGGCCCCCGGCGCCTTCGCCCGGCACCAGGGTGGCCACCAGCACGGCCGACGACCCGGCCTGCGCGACGAACAGCGCCCCGCTGTTCAGCAGCACCGCCACGGTCATCGCCAGCGCCACCACGAGCGCGAGTTGCCAGCCGCCCGAGCCGATCCAGGACACCAGCAGGTCGCCGATGCCCAGCCCGAGGCTGACGCCGATCACCAGCTCGCCCACCCTGCGCAGCCGTTGTCCCAGGCCGACGCCCACGCAGATGAGCACGGAGATCGGCGCGAAGAACGGCCGGGGATGGCCGAGCACGTCGATGGCGATGATCCAGGCCAGTGCGGCGCCGACCGCGCACTGCGCGATGGAGGGCGCCATCAGGCCGAACGTGCCCAGCCGTTCCCTTACGTGATCGCTGAGCCTGGTTCGCACCTTTCCACCATGTCGGATCTTTATGACATTGGGGTCACGTTTGCCCCGGCTAAGTGCTTTTCTCCAGGTCGCAGGGCCGCCCCAGTCGAGTCCCCTTCTCCAGAGGGCGCCTTCACGTCCGCTGCGCCCTCCTCGTCCGGAGGCACGTCTGCCGTGGCGGGAAAGTCCAGGGATGGGAGGGCGGCCACGGCTTCCTCGCGTTCGGTGCCGGTGGCCTGGAGGAGGTCCACGATGATCGAACGGAGCTGCGCGATCATCACGTCCGCTGAGAACCCCCATCGCTCCGCACCCTGCCGCGACGCCACCGACAGGATCGCCAGGCTGGACTTCTCAGGAGAGGCGCCCGTGGCCAGCTCCTCACGCAGCAGCAGGGTCGCGTCGGCCAGCTCGCGCAGCGCCCCGGGCAGCCAGGGCGGCAGCGGGCTGGAGCCGTCGAGTGCCACCGTGGCGCGTCTGGCCAGCACCCTGGCGTTTCTGAGCGCGTGATCGAGTGGCACGGCCGCCTTCTCGTACCCCTCCAATCTGGTGCGGCGGTGCCGGTGCAGAGGCGAGATGGTGGCGATCTCCCTGCTGGTCTCCAGCGCCTGCCTGAACTCCTCCACGCTCGTCTGGGTGCCCCGCACGGCCCCCAGCGCCTCGGCCGCCAGGGCCGAGTCGGACTTGTCGATGGCCTCCGCGATCCGCCGCAGCGCGTCGGCCAGCGCGCCGAACATCCCCGTCGCGTGCCTCGTCGCGAGCGCGGACGGGCTGGCGGGCAACAGGGCGACCGCGGCCAGCCCCAAGAGGCCGCCGACCAGGGCGTCGAGCATCCTGTCCAGCCCGCCGGTGCCGGACGGCGGCAGGAGGGTCGCGACGAGCACGGCCGAGGACCCGGCCTGGAGCACGATCAGCGAGCCGCTGTCGAGCAGCACCGCGGCGGCCATCGCCAGCGCGACCACCAGCGCGAGCTGCCAGGCACCCGAGCCGATCCACGAGACCAGCAGGTCGCCGACGCCGATGCCCACGCTGACGCCCACGACCAGCTCGACCACCCGCCGGAACCGCTGGCCGAGCCCCACGCCGATGCAGACCACCACCGCGATGGGCGCGAAGAACGGGCGGCCGTGGCCGAGCAGATCCTTGGCCACGAGCCAGGCGAGCGCGGCCGCGGCCGCGCACTGAACGATCGACGGGGCCATCAGCCTGAGTCTGCTCAGACGCTGCTGTACGTGCATGTCAACCACGCCACCTACCCTGACGTGGGCACGTGACACCGGGGTTACAGCACGATGAGATGCCGCTCAGCCGGCTCCGGTCAGCCGTTCAGGAAAGCGTCGACCGCGCGCAGGAACCGGTCGCGGGCGTTCATGTGGATCAGGTGCCCGACCTCTATCGTGACCAGCTCCGCCCCCGGGATCATGGCGGCCACGTCCCCAGCCTCGAACTGGCTCAGCTCCCCGCCCGCCAGCACCAGCGTCGGCGCCGTGACCTTCGCCAGCCCTTCCTGCCACGCCGGGTCGGGGCGCACGATCTGCCGCTCGGTGTCGTGCATCATCCGCCAGTCGAACCCGGGCGAGCCGTCCTCCATGACAGGCCCACGCCCTTCGATCGGGTAAGGCGGCAGCGGGTCTTCGAGCACGAGCCGCTCGACGCGGTCGGGATGGTTCATGGCCAGGTGATAGGCGACCGCGCCGCCGAGCGAGTGCCCGACCAGCGAGGCCCGTTCGAGGCCCAGGTGGTCGAGCAGCGCGACGACGTCCGCGGCCATCTCGGGCAGCAGGTATTCGCCCGGATAGTCGCTGGCCCCGTGCCCCCGCAGGTCGAGGGCGAACACGTGGTACCGGGCGGCGAAATGCTGGGTGACGCCGTTCCAGTCGTTGTGGTTGGCGGTACGGCCGTGGATCAGCAGGAGCGGGGGAGAGATGGGGTCGCCTTCCTCGCGATATACCAGCTTGATCCCGTTGACGTGCGCTTCGCGAATCACATCCGCGACCCTACCGCCCGCTCCACGACCGCCCCCTACCACCGCCGCACGAACGATCGGGCCCGGAGCTTGAGCTCCGCTGATCGGCTCGGCTAGCGTCGTCAAGGCAGAGGACAGAACGAGGAGGGTCGCATGCCGGATCCGATCGAAGTGCGCAAAGTGCCGATCGAGAGCGTCACCGACGCCTCCGGGCTGTCACGGCTCATCGCCGACGGGGTGATCGAGGCGCACCGGGTGCTCGCCGTCGTCGGCAAGACCGAGGGCAACGGCGGCGTGAACGACTACACGCGCATCCTCGCCGACCGCGCCTTCAGGGAGGTGCTGGCCCAGCACGGGCATCCGGCGCCGGAGAGCGTGCCGCTGGTGTGGTCGGGCGGCACCGACGGGGTGCTCAGCCCGCACGCCACCATCTTCGCCACCACGGCCGACGCCCCCGCCTCGGAGGAGCCGCGGCTGTCGGTGGGCGTGGCGATGAGCGAGGTGATCCTCCCCGAGGACATCGGCCGGCCCGCCATGGTGGAGAAGGTCGCGGCAGGCGTACGGGAGGCCATGAAGATCGCGGGTATCGACGACCCGCGCGACGTCCACTACGTACAGACGAAGACGCCCCTGCTCACCCTGGCCACCATCACCGACGCCAAGAGCCGCGGCCAGGACACCGCCATCGAGGAGACCGGCCCCTCCATGGACCTGTCCAACTCCACCACCGCCCTCGGCATCGCCGTGGCCCTCGGCGAGATCGACATGCCGCGCGCCGACCAGATCCACAAGGACCTGTCGCTGTACTCGTCGGTGGCCTCCTGCTCGTCCGGGGTGGAGCTGGACCGGGCGCAGATCGTGCTGGTGGGGAACGTACGCGGCATCGGCGGCCGCTACCGCATCGGCCACAGCGTCATGAAGGACGCCCTGGACGCCGACGGCATCTGGGAGGCCATCAGGGACGCCGGGCTGCCGTTGCCCGAGCGGCCCCATCCGTCGGACCTCGGGGGGCGGCTGGTGAACGTGTTCATGAAGTGCGAGGCCGACCCGTCGGGGCGGGTTCGCGGGCGGCGCAACATCATGCTGGACGACTCCGACGTGCACTGGCACCGCCAGATCAAGGCCACCGTGGGCGGGGTGGCGGCCTCGGTGACGGGGGATCCGGCGGTGTTCGTCTCGGTGGCCGCCGTTCACCAGGGCCCGTCCGGCGGCGGCCCGGTGGCGGCCATCGCCGACCTGGGCCAGCAGCGCATCCCGTAGTCTCGGAGGTTGTGCCGAGCATTCCGCGACCCCTCGATCCCCACGACGACGGCGGTGCCGCCCCCGCGGTGGCCGCCGCGCTCGCCTCCTACCAGGCGGGCACGGCCGATGCCGCCGAAGTCCTGAACGCCCTGAGTGGCGCCAGGCTGCTGGTGCCGGTCGTCGCGCTGCTGACCGAGTCCGAGATCGGCGAGCACGGGCTGCGGCAGGAGAAGGAGAGCGAGATGGCGCTGCCCAAGCTCGTCGGCGCGGACGGCAGGCAGGCGGTGCTCGCGTTCACCGGCACGGAGGCGCTGGTCCGATGGCGGCCCGACGCCAGGCCGATCCAGGCCACCACGCTCCAGGTCTGCCAGGCCGCCGTGCGGGAGAAGGCGGCGGCGGTCGTGGTGGACGTGGCTGGGCCGGTGCAGTTCGTGATCGAGGGGGAGGTGCTGGAGGCGCTGGCCGCGGTCGAGTCCGGCACCATCGGGCAGCTCACCGGCGTGACCGTCGCCCGGGTGGAGCCGGTCCGCGGCCGACGGTGGTTCTCCAGAAGCAGAAAGTGACGTTACGGGTCGGCGCCGGGGCGGGCCGCATTAGGGTCTGCTCGTGGTCGCACTCATGGCGCTGGTCGGGCTGGTCTGCGGACGCGCCATCCGGGTGCTCGCCGACGCCTACGCCGTCAGGACGCTGGCTGACGCCTGGGACGACCCCGCCGACGCCTACGACGGCGTCACGCCCGCCCCCGCCTGGCCGCCGTGGGTGGAGCTCCTGACAGCGGCCGTGGCCGGGCTCGTCGCGTGGCGGGTGGGGCTGCCGTACGTGTGCTTCGCCGTGATCGGCACGGCCCTGGCCGTCGTCGACTGGCGTACCAGGCTGTTGCCCGACGCCATTACGCTCCCGGCGTACCCGATCGTGGCCCTGGCGCTCGTACCGACTGGAGAGGTGGCCCGGGCGGTGGCCGGCGGGGCGGTGCTGGCGGCTGTCTACGGGGTGTTGTGGCTCGTCAGGCCGCACGCGATGGGGCTGGGGGACGTCAAGCTGGCCGGGCTCATCGGAATGGCCAGCGCGGCGTTGGGGTGGCAGGCGCTGGTGGTCGCGGCGTTCTGCGGTCAGCTGCTCGGCGCGCTCTACGGCCTCGCACTCCTGGTGACCAGGCGCGGGACCAGGCACACGCAGTTCCCTTTCGGGCCGTTCATGCTGCTCGGGGCGCTCAGCGTGCTCGTTCTCGGGTGGTGAACGCGGGACGTCCCACCCGGCCGCACGTGGAAGACTTGGAGGCATGTTGCGCTGGTTGACCGCCGGAGAGTCACACGGGCCCGAACTCGTCGCCATCCTCGAAGGCCTCCCGGCCGGAGTCGAGGTGACCACGGCCGCGATCGACGAGGCCCTGCGCCGTCGCAGGCTCGGTTATGGCCGGGGCGCGCGGATGAAGTTCGAGCAGGACCAGGTGACGGTCGTCGGCGGCGTACGCCATGGGCGCACGATGGGCAGCCCGGTCGCCGTCCGCATCGGCAACACGGAGTGGCCCAAGTGGGAGAAGGTCATGGCGGCCGACCCGGTCGACCCGGCCGAGCTGGAGGGCCTGGCCCGCAACGCGCCCAGGTCCCGCCCCCGCCCCGGGCACGCCGACCTGGCGGGCATGCAGAAATACGGATTCGACGACGCCAGGCAGGTGCTCGACCGGGCCAGCGCCCGCGAGACCGCGGCCCGCGTGGCGCTCGGCGAGGTCGCCAGGCGCTTCCTCAAGCAGGCGCTCGGCGTCGACATCATCAGCCACGTCACCGAGATCGGCGGCGCCAGGACCCCGTCCGAGGCCCTGCCCGGCCCCAACGACCTGGCCAGGATCGACGAGGACCCGGTCAGGTGCTCCGACCCCGAGGGCAGCGCCGCGATGATCGCCGTGATCGACAACGCGCACAAGGACGGCGACACGCTCGGCGGCGTCGTCGAGGTGCTCGCCTACGGCCTGCCGCCCGGCCTGGGCAGCTACACGCACTGGGACCGCAGGCTCGACTCCAGGCTGGCCGGGGCGCTCATGGGCATCCAGGCGATCAAGGGCGTCGCGGTCGGCGACGGCTTCGAGACCGCGCGCAGACCTGGCTCCCGCGCCCACGACGAGATCGAATACACCGCAGAAGACGGCGTCAGGCGCATCACCAACCGCGCGGGCGGCGTCGAGGGCGGCATGACCAACGGCGAGGTCCTGCGCGTCAGCGCCGCCATGAAGCCGATCTCCACGGTGCCGAGGGCGCTGGCCACGATCGACGTCAAGACCGGCGAGGCGGCCAAGGCCCACCATGAGCGCTCCGACGTGTGCGCGGTCCCCGCGGCCGGCATCGTGGCCGAGGCGATGGTCGCGCTGGTGCTGGCCGACACGGCGCTCGAGAAGTTCGGTGGCGACTCCGTCGAGGAAGTCGCCCGCAACCTGTCCGGCTACCTCTCATCCATGGTGATCAAGTGACCACGAGTGGCGCCGGGCGAACGAGGAGTAGTGCGCGAGCGATGACGAAAGTCGTGCTGATCGGCCCTCCTGGGTCCGGTAAGACCACGCTCGGGCGGTTGCTCGCCGAGCGGCTCGGGGTCGGGTTCCGCGACACCGACACCGACGTGGAGGCCGTGGCGGGCAAGCCCGTCGCCGACATCTTCGTCGAGGACGGCGAGGCCCGCTTCCGCGAGCTCGAACACGAGGCCGTGCGCAGGGCGCTGGCCGAGCACGACGGGGTCCTGTCCCTGGGCGGCGGCGCCGTGCTCAACGAGGAGACGCAGGCCCGGCTCGCCGGCCACCACGTCGTCTACCTGCAGGTGGGGTTGGCCGACGCGGTCCAGCGGGTCGGGCTCGCCGCGGCCAGGCCGCTGCTCGTGCTCAATCCGCGCAGCCAGTTGAAGAAGCTGATGGAGGAGCGGCGGCCGGTCTACGAGCGGCTGGCCGTGCTGACCGTGGTGACGGACAAGCGCGAGCCGGAGGAGCTCGCCGACGAGATCATCAAGGGGCTTCCCGCATGACCGCCACGAGGATCACCGTACGCGGTGACAGCCCGTACGACGTGGTGGTCGGCACCGGTGTGCTGGCCGAGCTGGGCACGCTGTTCAAGCCGGGCGTGCGCACGGTCGCGGTCATCCACCCGTCGAGCCTGCCGGAGATCTCCAGCCCGGTGGGCGCGGCGTTGCGGGAGGCCGGTTACGAGGTGGTCGAGCTGCCCGTGCCCGACGGCGAGCAGGCCAAGACCATCGAGGTGGCGGCCGGGCTCTGGTCGGCGCTCGGCCGCCACGGCGTGACCCGTTCCGACGCAGTGGTGGGCGTGGGCGGGGGAGCGACGACCGACCTGGCCGGGTTCGTGGCGGGCACGTGGCTGCGCGGCGTACAGGTCGTGCTCGTGCCCACGACGCTGCTGGCCATGGTCGACGCGGCGGTCGGCGGGAAGAACGGCATCGACACCCCCGAGGGGAAAAACCTCGTGGGCACGTTCCTGCCGCCCGCAGGGGTGTTGTGCGAGCTGTCCACGCTCGCCGGCCTGCCCAAAAGAGACTACGTGGCGGGCCTGGCCGAGATCATCAAGGGCGGTTTCATCGCCGACCCGGAGATCCTCACGCTCATCGAGGAAGACCCGGAAGCGGCGACCCGCCCCGACGGCCCCCACACCCGCGAGCTGATCGAACGCAAGATCCAGGTCAAGGCCGACGTCGTGGGCGCCGACCTGCGCGAGGCCGGACTGCGCGAGATCCTCAACTACGGTCACACGCTCGCCCACGCCATCGAGCGCGACGAGCACTACGGCATCCGCCACGGCGAGGCCGTCGCCATCGGCATGGTCTACGCGGCCGAGTTGTCCAGGCTCTCCGGGCGCGCCGACCTCGTCGAACGCACCCGATCGATCCTCACCAGCGTCGGCCTGCCCACCACCTACCGCGCCGACGCCTGGCCGCGACTGCGCGACCACATGCGCCTGGACAAGAAAACCCGCGGCGCCAAGCAGCGCTTCGTCGTACTCGACGCCCTGGCCAAGCCCGGCCGCCTCGAGGGCCCCGCGGAAGAGCTGCTCGAAGCCGCCTACAAGGAGATCTCCGCATGATCCTCGTCCTGAACGGGCCCAACCTGCGGCGGCTGGGCACCCGCGAGCCCGACGTCTACGGGGCGGAGGCGTTCGACGACCTGGCGGCGCTCTGCCGCGACACCGGCAGGGAGCTCGGCCACCACGTCGAGGTGCGCCAGACCGACGACGAGGCCGAGCTGGTCGGCTGGCTGCACGAGGCCGCCGACGGCCGCATCCCGGTCGTGCTCAACCCGGCCGCGTTCACCCACTACTCCTACGCCCTGCGCGACGCCATCTCCCAGCGCACGGCCCCGCTCGTCGAGGTGCACATCACCAATCCCGCCGCCAGGGAAGAGTTTCGCCATACCTCCGTCGTGGCCGGGGTGGCGACGGGCACCATCGCGGGGTTCGGACTACAGTCATACGTCCTTGCGCTGCACGCTATCGCGGAGATGAACACCACCTCATGAGGCACTACAAGTCCTTCGTCGCCCTCGGCGACAGTTTCACCGAAGGACTGAACGACCCCGGTCCCAACGGGCACTACCGTGGCTGGGCGGACCGGGTGGCCGAACGGCTCGCCGCCGACGACCCGTCCTTCCGCTACGCCAACCTGGCCATTCGCGGCAAGCTGCTCGACCAGATCGTCACCGAGCAGGTGCCGCTGGCCGTCGAGATGGCGCCCGACCTGGTCAGCTTCTGCGCTGGGGGCAACGACCTGCTCAGACCGGGCAGCGATCCCGACGTGATGGCCAAGAAGCTCGCGCGGGCGGTGCGCGACCTGCGGGCCGGGGGCGCGGACGTGCTGCTGTTCACGGGGGTGGACCCGCGCGATACGCCGCTGATGCGGCGGCTGCGCGGCCGCTTCGCCGTCTTCTACCTGCACGTGCGGTCCATCGCCGACCTCTATGGGTGCCGGCTCGTGGACCAGTGGTCGATGCAGGGTTTGCGCGACTGGCGGGCGTGGAGTGCCGACCGGCTGCACATGAACGAGGACGGCCACCGGCTGGTGGCGGCGCGGGTGCTGGACGTGCTGGGGGCGCCGTTCGAGGACTGGCGCAAGGAGTGGCCGGAGCGCACGGTGGATCCCCGGGTTCGCCGGCGCGAGGACGCCCAGTGGATGCGCGAACACCTGATGCCCTGGGTCACCCGCCGCCTCCGCGGCGCCTCCTCCGGCGACGGGATCTCTCCCAAGCGTCCAGAGCTTTCTCCCTGGTCCTAAAACCCAACCCTTTCATTTTGTACGGCGGAGCCAACGGCACGCCACCCGCCGCACATGGCGGGCGGCCTCCAGGGTGACGCCCGCTGACCCGCACGTGGCCGGCCGCCGCAACGGCGCTTGCTTTACCGGCTCCGTGGCCAAAACTGGACCGCTCGCCCGGTGGGCATGAGCGCGGCCCGGCGTCAGCTCTCCGCCGACAGGCGCTTCAGCGCTGCCCGGGGGATGGCCGGGTCCGTCGTGCGCCAGAACGGGGGCAGGGAGCCCAGGAGGAAGCTGCCGTAACGGGCCGTCGCCAGCCGGGGATCCAGGACCGCGATCACGCCCTTGTCGTCCTGGGCCCGCAGCAACCGGCCCGCTCCCTGGGCCAGCAGGAGGGCGGCGTGGTTGGCCGCCACCGCCATGAACCCGTTGCCGCCCTTGGCCACCACATGGCGCTGCCTGGCCGAGGTGAGCGGGTCGTCCGGGCGCGGAAACGGGACCCGGTCGATGATGACCAGCCGCAGTGAGGGCCCGGGCACGTCCACGCCCTGCCACAGCGACAGCGTGCCGAACAGGCACGTCGGCTCGTCCTCCGCGAACTGCTTGACCAGCAACATCGTCGAGTCGTCCCCCTGGCACAGCAGTGGCACGTCCAGCCGCTCGCGCAGCGCCTCCGTGGCCGCCTTGGCCGCGCGCATCGACGAGAACAGCCCCAGCGTGCGCCCCCCGGCCGCCTCGATCAGCTCGGTGATCTCGTCCAGATATTGTTGCGGCAGCCCGTCGCGGCCCGGCTGAGGCAGGTGCTTGGCGACGTACAGGATGCCGGCCTTGGGGTGGTCGAACGGCGAGCCCACGTCGATGCCCTGCCAGCCCTTGCTGTCACTGAGCCCCCACTGCCCCGCGAGCCCGTCGAACGTGCCCCCCAGCGCGAGCGTGGCGGACGTGAGCACCACCGTGCGCTCCCCGAACAGCTTGTCGCGCAGCATGCCGCTCACGCTCAGCGGCGCCACCCGCAACATCGGCGGGCGCCGGTCGGTGGCCGCGTCGAGCCAGACCACCTCCGCCCGGTCGGCCTCCGAGGCGTGGCCGTAGGCCTCCAGCATGCGCACCGCCGTGTCGTGCACCTCGTCCAGCGCCGTGAACGCCGCCTTGCGCTGCCCCGCCTTGTCCGGATCGTCCTTGTCGGCGTTACGCGAGCCCATCGCCGTGATGCACCGCCAGGCGGTGTCGCGCACCAGCGCCAGCGTCAGCCCGAGCACCTGCGGCAGCTCGTCGATGCGCCCGGGAGGTGCGGCGGCCAGCAGTGCCTTGAGGTCCTCTCCGGCCTCCAGGAGCTGGTCGGCGATCGGCTGATCGATCAGCCTGCCGACCCTGCGCACGGCCAGCGTCACCGACTGCTCCGACAACTCGGCGGTCACCACCGACGTCACCCGGTCGACCAGCTCGTGGGCCTCGTCCACGACCACGACCTCGTGCTCGGGCAGCACCGGCAGGTCGCCCATGGCGTCGATGGCCAGCAGCGCGTGGTTGGTCACCACCACGTCCACCTCGCCCGCCCGCGCCCTGGCCAGCTCCGCGAAGCACTCGGCCCCGCTCGGGCAGCGCGTCGCCCCCAGGCACTCCTGGGCGCTCACCGAGAACTGCCGCCATGCCTGCTCGCTCACCCCCGGCACCAGCTCGTCGCGGTCGCCGGTCTCGGTCTCCTCGGCCCACTCCTGGATGCGCTGCACCATGCGCCCGGTCGCGCTCACCTCGCGCGGGTCGAACAGCTGGTCCTGCTCGTCATCCTCGGGCCAGCCGGCCGTCGCCTTGTAACGGCACAGGTAGTTGCGGCGGCCCTTGAGTATCGCGAACGTCGGCTCGTGCGGCAGCTCCTTGCCCAGCGCCTCCGACAACCTCGGCAGGTCGCGGTCGACGAGCTGGCGCTGCAGCGCGATGGTGGCCGTGGAGATCACGACGGGCGCCTCGCTGTCCATCGCGTGCCGGATCGAGGGCACGAGGTACGCCAGCGACTTCCCGGTGCCCGTGCCCGCCTGGACCGCCAGGTGCTCCTCGTCGTCGATGGCCTGCTGAACGGCGTGGACCATGGTGACCTGGCCCTGCCGTTCGCTCCCTCCGAGAGCTGTGACCGCGATGGTGAGCAGTTCGTCGACTGACGGGAGATGGGAGTCCGGCACGGCAGTAAACGCTACCCGCATTCCCCGGCCGCCGCGCCCGCGCGCGGCCACCGGTCCGAATGACCCCGAATCGATCCGTGCGCCGTCTCGCGCCCGGCGGGGGCGGCGCCTGAACGCCGTGTGATCGGCCAGACGCATCCCGGCGTTCCAGGGCCCTCGCGGCGGCCGCCGTGGCACACTGAGCGATCGGGACTCCAACTGGTCAAGATTTCTACCGGGCGTAACCAGAGGGGTTCACGGTGTAGGTGGAAAGACCGGTTCTGTAGGGTTTTCCGGGGTTGAGTGGACGAATAAAGGCTGGTTAAAGCAGTATGTCTGCCATGTCGGAAGTTGTCCCGTTGCCGTCGTTCGGCGAAGTCTTCTTCGATGCACGAGGTCAGGAGCGGTGCCTCCGCGTCACATGGCACGAGGGCACGCTGGTCCTCAGCCTGTGGCGGGGCGAGATGTGCACCGCGAGCTTCCGCATGCCGATGGAGGACGTCGGGCGGCTGCTCGACACCCTCGATGACGGCTACGCCGAGGCCACGGGCGAGCAGCCCGCCGTGCCCGCCCCCGACCCGGGCACCGAGGTCATCCCCGGCACCGGCCAGTACCACCGGCCCGGCCAGCACACCCCGCAACCGTCGCAGCCGGACGAGCGGCCCACGGCCGCCCTGTCGCCCAACGACGTGCTCGTGGCCAGGGGCGCCCCGCCGGCGCACCAGGACAAGCTGGTGGCCTCGTACGGCGAGACCACGGCCCCGAGGGAGTACGGCGAGACCACCGCGCCCAGAGAGACCACCCCGGCCTACGGCGAGCGGACCCCCTTCACCGGCCCCCAATACATCGACACGACCGGCCCCCAGCAGCGCTACACCGGCGACCCCTTCAGCGGCCCCCAGTACACCTCGGACCCGCTCAGCGGCCCCCACCACGCCCAGCAACAGCCCGAGCCCTTCACCGGCCCCCAGTACATCGACAGCCAGTACGTCGACAACGAGCCCGTCTACCAGTTGCCCGGCGACCAGCGCCGCCAGTCGCCGCTGAGCACCGACCCGCTCGGCTTCCCGTCGCAGGCCGCGGATCCGTACCCGCCGAACAACCAGCAGTACCAGTCCGACCCGTACGGCAGGTACCAGCAACCCCAGCCACAGCCCCAGCCACAACCTCAGCCCAGCCAGAGCGCGGCCGGCCTCGGCACCCCCATGCATGGCATCCCGGGGGCGGGCAGGCCCCGCACGATGCCCCAGCGGCGGCAACCGGAGCCCCCCGCCAGGGACGACTACGCGAACTACCAGGCCCCACAGCCCAACCCCGTGGACCCGCTGCTGTCCATGGGCAGGCAGGAGCAGTACCAGCAGCAGCCCGAGGCGAACATGTCGCGCCCCTACGTCGGCGACCCCATGTTCTCCACCGGCGAGCGCCTGCGCCCCGAGCAGCCGGACTACCACGAGCGCAGCGACCGCAGGGAGTGGTGAGGACCCACTCCCGCACGGCATGTACGCTCACGGCGAGGCTGAGGCGATCGGGCTGAGCTAAGGAGCGCCGGTGAATCCGACCATGGGCCTGCAACTGCTGCTGATGGCCGGTGGGGCGATCGCGGTCGCGGCCGTCGCGCGGCGCAAGGGCTGGCCGGCCCCGCTGCTGCTGGTGGCCGCGGGACTGCTGGTCTCGCCGCTGGTGCCCGCGGTGCCGCTGCAGCCGGAGCTGGTGTTGTTCGTGTTCCTGCCGCCGCTGCTCTACTCGGCCGCGCTCGACAGCTCCTACCTGCGCCTGCGTGACGTGAAGAGGGCCGTGGGGCTGCTGTCGGTGGGGCTGGTGCTGTTCACCACGGCCGTGGTCGGGCTGGTCGTCCACCTGCTGCTGCCCGAACTGGCGCTCCCGCTGGCGTTCGCGCTCGGCGCCATCATCGCGCCACCCGACGCGGTGGCCGCCGTCGCGGTCGGCCGGCGGCTGGGCCTGCCGCGCACGTCGCTGACGATCCTGATCGGCGAGAGCCTGTTCAACGACGCCACGGCGCTGACGCTCTACCGGGTGGCCATCGGGGCGGCCGTGGGCGGCGCCGTCGATCTGTGGCAGGGCCTCGGACAGTTCCTCTTCGCCGTGGCGGGCGGCGTGGCGATCGGGCTGGCGCTGGCGATGGTGTTCGCCTGGGTGTTCGAGCGCACCCGCGACTCGCTGGTCGAGAACACGGTGATGTTGCTCATCCCGTTCGCCGCCTACCTCGCGGCGGAGTCCGTGCCCGCCCCCGCCATGATCGCGGGTGAGTCCGTGCACGCCTCGGGTGTGATCGCGGTGGTGATCGTCGGCCTCTACCTGGGCAACCGCATGCACCTGCGCGGGTTCGGCACCCGGCTGGTGTCCGACGCGGTGTGGAAGGTCACCGACTTCTTCCTCGAGGCGATCGTGTTCGCGCTGATCGGGTTGCAGCTCGTGACCGTGATCGAGGGCATCGCCGGCTACGGCCCGTGGGAGGTCGCATGGTACGCCGCCGCGGTGCTCGCGGTGACGATCGTCGCCAGGTTCGGGTGGCTGTTCACCGTCACGTACCTGATCCGCTTGCTGGGCAGGGGACTGCAGCCCACCCGGCAGCAGACGGTGATTCTCAGCTGGGCGGGCATGCGCGGCGTGGTGTCGCTGGCGGCGGCGTTCGCCATCCCGCCGGACATTCCCGCGCGGGACCGCGCGATGTTGTTGTTCCTGACGTTCACGACCGTGATCGGCACGCTGCTCATCCAGGGCACCACGTTCCCCGCGCTGATCAGGCGGCTGCGCGTGTCGAGCGAGCAGGAGCAGTACGAGGACCGCCTGGCCGAGGCGGCGGCCCAGCAGGCGGCGCTGGAGGCGGGCCTGGCGGAGCTGGACCGGCTGGTCAGCGAGTACGGCGAGCCCGACGAGATCCAGAAGCAGGTCATCGACCAGCTCAGGGAGAAGTCGTGGCGGCGCTCGCTGACCGCGTGGGAGCGCCTGGGCGGCGGCACGGGACCGGGCGGCGTGGAGACCCCCAGCTCGCTCTACCGGCGGCTGCGCCGCGACATGCTCCAGGCCGAACGCCAGGTCTTCGTACGGCTGCGCGACGAACGCCGCCTCGAGGACGAGGTGCTGCGCGAGGTGATGGCCCAGCTCGACTTCGAAGAGGCCATCCTGGAGCGCTGATCAGCCCATCTGGTTGTCCACGAAGCACCACCGCCAGTCCTCGCCCCGCTCGAACGACTGGATCACGGGATGGCTCGTGGCGTGGAAGTGCGCGGTGGCGTGCTTGGACGGCGAGGAGTCGCAGCACCCGATGTGGCCGCACTGCAGACAGCGCCGCAGATGCACCCAGCGCCCTCCGGCGGCCAGGCACTCCTCGCAGCCCTCGGGCGTGCTCGCGGCGGGGTCGCCGGCCTGGGAAAGATGGTCGCAAATTGCCATAACAGGAATCCTAGGTCCAGAGTGACGTTCGGATTCCGGCCGGGCCTCTTGCCGCCTGCCGGGCAAGCACGGACATGTCTTACGGGGTGCCGGGTGATGCCTCGAACGGCACCGTACCGGCGATCAGGTAGATGTGGGCGCGCCCGATCTCGCTGATCGCCGGTTAACGGCCTTCGCGCCATCGGGGTCCAGCGCGTCGAACCCCGCTCGGATCACGAACGAGGTGAGGTCCGGCACACTTCGCCAGTGGCCGGACTCAGCACCATGGTCGTCCCGCCGCGGCTGCACCGGGTCCTTTGCTACCCGGTGCGGTTCTCCTCCGCCGGCAACGGGCTGATGAAAGTCTCCGGTCGACGAGCCGCGACCGCCTCCCACACACACGGAAGCAGCCGGTCCGACGGAATTCTCGACCCGAGATCGACTACCCGACGGGCCACAAGCTCTTAGCCCTTGCTCCAGATCGCCGCGAAGAGGCCGCCATCGGAGTCCAGGATCGTGGGCCGGTATCCCAGCGCCTTCAACTCGGTGGCCTTGAGGGTGTAGGTCACGCGGTTGAGGTTCAGGTACTCCTTCAGGCCGGTCGAGTCGCCCTTGGCCCACACGGTGGTGAGGAGCTTGCCGGGCTCGACTGCCATGAGAACGGGACGCAGGCCCTGCTTGGTCCGCGCCAGGAGCTCCTTGCCGCGCTGCTCGACGGTCTGCCCCATGGTCACCTGTACGGTTCCCGTGGCGGCCCCGGCGGCCCAGACAGCCGCGTAGAGCGGCTTCTCGGCCGTGCCGTACACGTCCAGCGAGGTGATGCCGAAGCCGGCGGCACTGAGCTGGGCGTTGACGGACGCGAAGGCCTGCTTGGTCAGGCCGAGCTTGGACTGGACCTTGCTGGTGGCCTTCTCGAAGACCGCCGCGAAGACCGCGCCCGGGCCCGAGCCGGTACCGGTGATCATGGTGGGCACGAAGCCCAGCTTCTGCTGTTCGGTGATGCGCTTCGGCAGGTCCGTGACCGACAGGTCCTGCAGGACGTTCACCTTGCGGGTGGCGTCCTTGATCCAGACGGACGCGTACTGCGGGTTGGCCGCGTTGGTCACGCTCAGCGCCTGGGGAACGTAGCCCGTGTTCAGTAGCTGCTTGACGCGCTGCAGCTGCGCGACCTCGCCGAGCCCCTGGAAGGAGAGCCAGTCCAGCAGCGGGTTCTGGACGGTCTTGGCGGGGGTGGTGGACTGTTCGGCCATCGCTGGAGATGCGAGGGCCAGCAGGGGAGCAGTGGCGACCGCCAGAGCCGTGGTGACCGCGGCGATCCTCGGAGTGCTCCTCATGATCCTCCTTAGGTAAAGGTTGTCCCAATTCCGAATGAGAGGCGACCATAACAGAGGATGAGGGAGAGTTGACCAGGTGTCACCGAGATCGCGACAAATCCGTGTCAGAAACCTCGCATTCCGGACACAGTAGGGGCTCCAGGCTGGAGGTTCTCCATGCTTGGCCCGGTCTCTACGCGAGGTCCCCCTCCACAGCTTCTTGACTGCGGGTTGACTCGCGACCGCCGTCGCTCGTGGCCTCGGCTGCGCCGCAGGCCTTGTACGGCCACACGTCCGTGGTCTGCGGCTGATCGGCGGTGTGCTGATAAAAGGCAAAAATCCGATTGATGGTTATCAGGGGTCGGAGATCATCCCGCTGATGTCATGAGAAGGGCGGACCCGTTACTTATTTGGGTCCGCCCTTCGAAATGGGAGAAAAGCTAGTTGACGTCGAGCTTGCGCTGGATGTCGATGAGGATGTGCATCATCGTCGACTGGTTCTCCTGCAGTTCGTTGAACTTGTTGGTGAACTTGTTGTCCATCTGCTCGAATCTGGCGTCCATCTCCGCGAACCGCGTGGTCACCTTCGCGTCGAGGGCCTTGACGTCGTTGGCCACGCCGTTGATCCGCTCGGTGAGTTGCTGCCCCAGCTCCGTCTGGTCTGCCCGGATCCGGATGCACTCGTTATCCAACTCGGTGCCGAGCGTGCAGGCGATGTCCTTGAAGCTCAAGTTGATCTCCCTTACCTTGTGAGTAAGGGACCGGGGATGTCTGTGATCTCCGGTCCCGCTTCTTTGCCAAGAGGATACCCCTCTGATCGCCGATCACGAACAGAATCGAAAGGATATTCCACCTGGTCAGACGGCAGGTGGGAGCTTAAATCCGGAATCTTCCGCCAATATCGCGGCGACTAATTTTGACGGCCGGACCGGCACCCTACCGACCGTCGCGCCCGCCGCCCCCGTGGCGGCGGGCCGTGCGATCTTCGTCAGAGCTTGCCGAGGGCGCGGGCGAGGATGGTGGCGGTGCGCGCGACGGCCTTGTCGTCGTTGGCGGCGCCCGCGGCCCGGTTGGTGTAGATCGACATGATGATGGGGGCGGCGGCCTTCGCGGGCCAGACGACGGCGATGTCGTTCCCGCCGCCGAACGCCGAATTGGTGCCGGTCTTGTCGCCGATGGTCCAGGTCTTGGGCAGGCCGGCGCGGATGCGGGCGTCGCCGGTCTTGGTCGCGATCAGCCAGGCGTTGAGCTGCTCCCGGTCCTTGGCGTGCAGCGCCTTGCCGGCCGTGACCGCGCGCAGGTCGCGGGCGATGACCGCGGGGGTGGTGGTGTCGCGCTTGTCCTTGGGGGTCCAGTCGTTCAGCTCCGTCTCCCAGCGGTCCAGGCGGGAGATCGGGTCCTTCAGCGTGCGGAAGTACCGGGTGAGCCCGGCGGGCCCGCCGATCTGCTTGAGGATCATGTTGCCGGCGGTGTTGTCGCTCAGGGTGATGGCCGCCTCGCACAGCTGGGCGACGGTCAGGCCGTCCTGCACGTGCTTCTCGGTGGTCGGGGAGTTCGGCTTCACCTCGTCGGCGGTCCAGTGCACGACCTTGGTCATCAGGCCAGGCTCGGCGGTGCGGGCCTTGTGCAGCACGGCCGCGCAGGCCATCGCTTTGAACGTGGAGAGCAGCGGGAAGCGCTCGCCCGACCGGTACCCGATCGTCTTCCCGGTGGCGGTGTCGATCGCGTACGCGCCGATGCGGCCCTTGAAGGACGCCTCCAGCGCGCGCAACTCCTTCCTGGCAGTGGCCTCCCCGGACGGGACCGCCTGCACCGCGGTCGCCGGTGCGGCCGAGGCCGTGCCCGTCGTGAGGGCGCCGCCCGCGAGGAAGGAGATCGTCAGAGCGGTCGCTGCCGTGAAACGGCGGTGTCGCATGCCATGTCCCTTTTGTCGTCCGTCAAGAGCGCAAGGAGCAAAGCAGATGCGATCACCTGATGTCTAATAGCGATATCGCGAAGAAATCGATATCGGTTCACGAATGACGCCAGGTCAGAACGAGGAGGCCGGCGGCGACGAGCCCGCCGGCGTGCAGGCACAACGTCGGGACGATGCCGGCGATCCCGCCGAGCACGCCGGCCAGCGCCATGCCGAGCAGTGCGGTGGCGGCCTGGGCGCTGGCCAGGAGGCCGATGACGCTTCCCCGGCGGTCGTCGCCGGTGACGGTCTGCGCCAGCGTGGTGAACCCGGCCATCGCGCCGGCCGCGGGCACTCCGGCCAGCACGATCAGGACCAGAGCGGGCCACAATGCGGGCACGGCGAGCGGATAGGCGAACAACGCCAGATCCAGCACCCCGAACACGACCGTCCCCCACCCCAGCAGCACCCAACCCTCGGTCACGTCGCGTGGCCCGAACGCTTGGGTAGGGTCAAAGCATGCGTCACCTCAAAAGCCGGTTCGTGCCCCTGGCCGTCTTCGCCTTGGCTGTCTTCGCCGCCGGATGCGGCGAGGTCAACAACACCATCGACAAGGCCCAGGCGTGCATCGAGGCGCCGAAGATCGTCACCGACCTGGGCACGCAGATCACCAAGCTCACCGACGACCCCCAGGCCATGGACAAGGCCCTGGACGATGCCGCCAGCAAGCTCAACAACGTGGCCGACAAGGCCGCCAACACCACGCTCAAAGAGGCTTCCGACGACCTGGCCGCGACCCTGACCGGCATCACCGTCAACGATGTCGGCGACGCCGTCGACGCGGCGCAGAAGGTCACCACCGAGAGTGCCGCCTACGTGGAGCAGGTGGCCAAGGCTTGTAGCTAAGGAATCCCGCCTTCTCTAGGGGAAATGGGGACGAATTAGCGTAAATCCCATGGAACCCGACCCGCGTTTCACCTTGGCCAACGAACGCACCTTCCTCACCTGGCTGAGCACGGCGCTGGCGCTCAGCGCGGGTGGGGTGGCCATGGCGGCGGTGCCGTCCGACGTGTTCGTGCCGTGGATCCGTACCGGACTGGCCGTCATCCTCGTCACGCTGTCCGCGCTGGCGGCGGGCATGGCCTACCCGCGCTGGCGCAACATCCAGCGGGCCCTGCGCGAGCAGGCCCCGCTGCCGCCGCCCGCGCTCGCGGCCGTCTTCGGGTACGGTGTGGCGGCCGTGGCGATCATCGCCCTCGTCCTCGTCATCCTGTCGGCCTGAGATGGCGCCGGAACAGGAGATCTGGGACCGGGGGCTGCAGAGCGAGCGCACCCGGCTCGCCTGGGTGCGTACCGCCGTGGCGCTGTCCACCGGCGGGCTCGGCGCGGCCGGGTTGTCCCTCAGGCACGGCCTGCCGGTGTTCGCGGCCGTGGTGTTCGCGCTGGCCGCGCTCTGCGGCGGCGTGTTGCTGATCAGGACCGGAGTGCGGTTCCGCCGCGTCCAGGAGGCGCTGCACGGCGGCAAGCCCTTGGACGAGGGGCTGGACGCGGTTTTCGGCTGGCTCGGCACGCTCAGCGTGGTCGCGGGTGCTTTCACCTTTGTGTTCACGATTCGGTGAGTCAGGTTGCGAGATCCCGAGAAGGGGGCGGAGACTCGAATGTGAGGGGGGTGACCTCATTGGAGGAAGAGCTCAGGAACGTGCCCTTCGAATGCCGCCGTTGCTGGCATGTCTGGGAAGAGGAATACCTGGTCAGGCACGTCCATGACCGTCATGGCAACGAGAGCCTGATCTGGCTGCGAGCCGGCCAGCCGGTGCCGCCGCCCGCTCCTGGCGCCATCTGCCCGCGGTGCGGAGGCCAGCAGGCCACCACGTTCCCGGAGGGCTACCTGTCACGCCATCCGGAGCTGATCCCACCGCCTGGGCCCGTCGCGCCCGACGCGACGCCGCTGCTCAGCCCGGTGCAGAGGCCGATTTACTGACCAACTAACCTGACACTTGGTGAGCATTTCATAGCGGCCAGTGTCACAAAGCCCGTCTTGCGGGTGGTTTGAGCCGGGCGGACACTCGGGGCGAACCGCGATCCGCAGCCGGGGGTGGTCCTGGTGCCCGATGGGTTCGACACCCGTGAGACGTGGCCCTTCGAATGTCTGCGTTGCCTGTACGTCTGGGAGGAGGAATTCGTCGTCAGACACCTCACCGACAACTACGGCAACGAGGTCGAGATCTGGCTCAGCTCGGGAGTGCCAGTGCCGCCGCCCAGGTCGGGCACCAGCTGCCCCGGCTGCGGCGCGTACCACGTGACGTCGTTTCCCACTGGCTACTTAGCGCGCCACCCCGAGCTCGTGCCCGAGCCCGAGGCGGCGCCGCAGCCGTTGTTCGTGCCGGTGCCAGAGCCGAGCAGGGCGCCGAGCAGGGCACCCGCGGAGCGGACGGCCCTGCCCGGCCGGCTACTGATCGCGCTCGGGGTGCCGCTGGCCGTCTTCGTCGGGTACGAGCTGTACGCGAACGTCGTGGCCGTGGCGCACCCCCATCGCTAGCTCAGGCTGTCCAGCCACGCCTGGTGCAGCCCGGCGAACCGGCCCGAGGCGGCGATGAGCCGATCCGGCGGTCCGTCCTCGACGATCTCGCCGCGGTCCATCACCAGCACCCGGTCGGCGATCTCCACTGTCGACAGCCGGTGCGCGATGATCAGCGCGGTCCGGTCGGCGAGGATCGTCCGCAGCGCCCGCTGCACCAGCCGCTCGCTCGGCACGTCGAGGCTGGAGGTGGCCTCGTCGAGGATCAGCACCGCGGGATCGGCGAGGAACGCCCTGGCGAACGCCACGAGTTGCCGCTGACCCGCTGACATGCGGCCGCCGCGCTTGCCGACCTCGGTGTCGTAGCCGTCCGGCAGGCCCGCGATGAACTCGTGCGCGCCGATCGCCTTGGCCGCCTCGCGCACCTGCCGGTCGGTGGCGTCCGGGCGGCCGAACCTGATGTTGTCCGCGACCGTGCCGGTGAACAGGAAGTTCTCCTGCGTCACCATGACCACGGCCTGGCGCAGCGTCGGCTCGTCCAGCGTGCGCAGGTCGACGCCGTCGAGCAGCACCCGGCCGTCGGTGGGGTCGTAGAAGCGGGAGATCAGCTTGGCCAGCGTCGTCTTGCCCGCGCCCGTCGCGCCCACCAGCGCCACGCTCTGCCCGCCCGGGATGGTCAGGTCGAGGCGGGGCAGGATCGGCATCTCCTCGACGTAGGCGAACCTGACGCCCTCGAAGCGCACCTTGCCGCGCGCCCTGCCCTGCGGCAGTGCCGCCGGCTTGCGCGGCTCCGGCACGGCCGGCTCCTCCTCCAGCACGCCCGACAGCTTCTCCAGGGCCGCACCCGCCGACTGCAGCGTGTTGTAGAACTGGCTGATCTCCTGCATCGGCTCGTAGAACTGGCGCAGGTACAGCAGGAACGCGGCCAGCACGCCGATCGTGACCTCCTGGTTGAAGGCCAGCCAGCCGCCGTAGAGCAGCACGCCGCCGACCGTCATGTTGCCGATCAGCTTGATCCCGGGCATGAAGAGCGCGATGAGCTGCATGCTGCTGGCGTTCGCGCCGCGGTAGTCGTCGTTGAGCTGCTGGAAGATCTCCTGGTTGCGCGGCTCCCTGCGGAACGCCTGCACCGCGCGGATGCCGGTCATCGACTCCACGAAGTGCACGATCACCAGCGCCACGGTCTCCCGCGTGCGCCGGTAGACGATCGCCGACTGCCGCCGGAACCACCGGGTGAACAGCAGCAGCAACGGCAGCGGGATCAACGCCACCAGGCCGAGATGGACGTCCAGCACCAGCAGCAGCGCCGCCGTGCCGAACATCGTCAGCACCGCCGTCACCAGCCCGTCGAAACCCGACTGGAGCAGCTCGGCGATGGCCTCGATGTCGGAGGTGAGCCGGGAGATGACCCGGCCGGAGGTGTATTTCTCGTGGAAGCTCAGCGACAGCCGCTGGAAGTGGTCGAACACCCTCCTGCGCAGCTCCAGCAGGATGCTCTGGCCGATCTTGCCCGACAGCCGCAGGAACGCCTGCCGGGTCAGCGCCTGCGTGACCGCCGCGGCCAGGATCACGCCGACCACGGTCAGCAGCGTGGCCGGGCCGCTGCCGCGCAACATCGGCGGGATGCCCGCGTCGATGCCCACCTTGACCAGGTAGGGGATCGCGAGTCCCGCCGCGTTCGACACGACGATGATCGCGGTTAACAGCGCGATCGACTTCCGGTACGGCGTGAGTAGGTCGCCCAGCAGCCTGCGGGAGCGCTCCCGCAGCAGGACGGAGACCTTTTCCGGCAGCTCGTCCTGGTCCTCGGAGGCGACGCCGCGCCAGGTCGTGGTGGCGGCCGTCATCGCAGGGCCCCTTCCGTCGGGTCGAAGTCCGCGTCCTGGGCCAGCAGCTCCCGGTATTCGGGCACGTCGGCCAGCAACTGGGTGTGGCGGCCGACGTGCGTGATGGTGCCGTCGCGCAGCAGCGCCACCTTGTTGGCCAGCAGCACGGTGGAGGCCCGGTGCGCCACCACGATGCCGGTGGCGTCGCGCAGCACGTGCCGCAGCGCCTCCTCCACCAGCGCCTCGGTCTCGACGTCGAGCGCGGACAGCGTGTCGTCGAGCACCAGGATCCTGGGCTTGCTCAGCACGGCCCTGGCCAGGGCGAGCCGCTGTCGTTGCCCGCCGGACAACGACAGGCCCTGCTCGCCGATGCGGGTGTCGAGGCCCCACGGCAGGTCGTACACGAACATGGCCTGGGCGGTCTGGATCGCCGCGGCCAGCTCCTCCTCGGTGGCGTCGAGCCGGCCGAGGGTGAGGTTTTCGCGCACGCTCATCGAGAACAGCGTCGGCTCCTCGAACGCCGTGGCCACCACCGAGCGCAGGGCGGGCAGCGTCAGGTCGCGCACATCCTGGCCGTCGATCGTGACGCGGCCCTCGGTCGGGTCGATCAGCCGGGGCACCAGCGCGGTCAGCGTGGTCTTGCCCGACCCGGTCGCGCCCACGATGGCGACCGTCTCGCCGGGGCGCACCTCCAGCCAGACGTCGCGCAGCACCGGCTGGTCGGAGTCGGGGAAGTGGAACCCGACGCCCTCGAAGCGCAGGTGGCCGCGCGGCCGGTCGATGGTCTGGGTGCCGTTCTCGATGGCCGGGACGGTGTCCATGACCTCCATGACCCGGTCGGCGGAGGTCATGGCCTCCTGGGCCATGGCCAGGATGTAGCCGAGGCTGGCGATGGGCCAGACGAGCTGCAACATCAGCGTCGTGAACGCCACCAGCCCGCCCAGCGTCAGCGACCCCGAGCCGACGGCCAGCGCGCCGAGCAGCAGCACCAGGGCGAGCGTGATCTGGGGGATCACCTCGAGGAAGGCGAAGAACTTGGCCGACAGCCGCACCTTGTCCATCGACGTGCCGTACACCTTGAGCGCGGCGTCGTCGTAGGTGTCGTAGACGTGGTGGCGGCGGCCGAACGCCTTGATCGTGCGGATCCCGATGGCCGATTCCTCGACGAGCGTGGCGAGGTCGCCCTGCTCGTCCTGGACCTGGCGGGAGATCCTGATGTAGCGCTTCTCGAACCGGAGCGACACCAGCACGATCGGCACCGACGAGGCCGCGACGAGCAGCCCGAGCGGCCAGTACTTGTTCAGCAGCAGGACGGTCACCGTGATCAGCTGGAGCACGTTCATGACCAGGAAGAGCATGCCGAATCCGAGGAACCGGCGGATCGTCGACAGGTCGGTCGTGGCCCGCGACAGTAACTGGCCGGACTGCCAGTCACCGTGGAAGCCCATGGGCAGGCGTTGCAGGTGCTGGTAGAGGTCGTCGCGGATGGCGGTCTCGAGCCCGAGCACCGGCTTGATCTGCGCCCACCGCCTGAGGAAGATCAGGAAGGCTTCGACGGCGCCCACGCCGAGGGCGAGCAGCCCGAGCGGGAGCAGTGCGCCCTGGTCGCCATGGAGGACGGGGCCGTCGACGACCTGCTCACTGATGAGAGGCAGCGAGATGCCGGCGCCTATGCCGATCATCGCTGCCAGCCAGATGAAGGTCAGTCTGACGACATAGGGGCGGAGGTAGGACTTCATCCGCCACAGGGAGTTGGAGGAGAGCAGGGGACGGCGAGGTGTGTGCGTATCGGGAGGCATCCCTTCTAGGCTAATACGCCGGATCAAGCGATTTTCTGTGGCCCCCGGGTGTGGCTTCTGTACGTGACGTGCGGAAACGTGAAAGATCATGGATTTCGGCTGGGTGTCACGTTCGTCGTGATGTCGAGGATGGAGGACTCATGATCGACCCGTCAGAGCTGCCGCACCTGCGTCGTTGCGTCGAACTGGCCAGGCGGGCGCTGGAGGCCGGCGACGAGCCGTTCGGCTCGGTGCTGGTTTCGGGCGACGGCGCCGTCCTGGCCGAGGACCACAACCGGGTGGCGTCGGGAGACGGCACCCAGCACCCGGAGTTCGCGCTCGCCCGGTGGTCGGCGGCCCACCTGACGCCCGCGGAACGCGCCGCCGCCACGGTCTACACCTCGGGCGAGCACTGCCCGATGTGCGCCGCCGCCCACGCCTGGGTGGGACTGGGGCGGATCGTCTACGTGGCCTCGTCGGAGCAGCTCGCCTCCTGGCTGTCCGAGCTCGGCGTGCCCGCGCCGCCCGTACGCACGTTGCCGGTCAACGACGTCGCGCCCGGCGTGGCGGTGGAGGGGCCGGTGCCCGAGCTGGCCGAGGAGGTGCACGAGTTGCACCGCCGCTTCCACACCTGAGGTCGTATGCGGCTTGACCTGAGGTTTGTACTGTTCGTGGCACAGTCGGATCATGGTGTTCGGCCGCTCCATCAGGGCTCGGATGACGATCGTGACTGTGGTGGTGTTCGGGGTCATCGTTCTCGCCGGAGTGGTGGCGATCTCGCTGATGTACCCGGTATGGGTGCGGGCCGAGCTGACCGCCAAGGCGGACAAGGCCAGCCGGCACCTCGCCATGATGATCGACCGGCACCGGTTCACCAGACCGATCCCGACGCAGGGCGACGTCGCGCTCCAGCAGATCGTGGACGCCCAGGGCCGGGTGGTGGCCTCGAACGGGGGCCTCGCCGGGCGGCCGCCGCTCACCCGGGCCTGGCCCACCGGCGGCGACCCGCGCGTCCATGTCCGGGTGTGCCGGCGCGACGGGTGCATGATCGTGGTGGGGACCAGCAACCGCGCCACCGCGTACGGGGTGCCCTGCGTCGCCTACGCGGCCGTGCGGGAGCCGTTCCTGCTGAGCTCGCCGTTCCTGCCCCTGGTCCTGTTCGGTGGGTCGGCGCTGTTGCTGGCGCTGATGGGGTGGGGCGCCTGGTACGGCGTCGGCCGGGTGCTGGCCCCCGTGGAACGCATCCGGTCGGGCCTCGAACGGATCAGCGCCGTGGACCTGAGCCGGCGCATCGAGGTGCCTGACACGCACGACGAGGTCGCCGAGCTGGCCACCACCGTCAACGACACCCTGGCGCGGCTGGAGGACGCGGTGGATCGGCACCGGCGGTTCGTGTCGGACGCCTCCCACGAGCTGCGGACGCCGATCGCGGCCATGATGATACGGCTCGAGGCGGGACTCGAGAACCTGGACGAGGCCGACTGGCGAGCGGCGCTCAAGGACGTGCAGCGGCTGTCCGACATCGTGCAGGACCTGCTCCTGATGGCCCGGCTGGACGCGGGCACGCAGGCGGGGCTGGAACGCGTCGAGCTGGGGCGGCTCGTGCAGGACGAGCTTTCCCGGCGGCCCACCCGGCTGCCGGTGGTCGCCGATGTCCAGCCCGGTGTCTTCGTACAGGGGAATGGGCTGCGGCTCGCTCGGTGCCTGGGAAATCTGTTGTCGAACGCGGACCGGTACGGCGATTCCTGTGTCTGCGTTTCCGTGCGGAATTGCGGGGACGACGCCGTGCTCGAGGTGCTGGATGACGGGCCGGGGATTCCCGAGGAGATGCGGGAGCGGGTGTTCGAGCGGTTCACGCGACTCGACGGCGCCCGGCCCAGAGACACCGGGGGAAGCGGGCTAGGGCTCCCGATCGCCCGCGACATCGCCAAGGCCCACGGGGGGACGCTCGAGATCGGCGAGGGGCCCGGGGCCCGGCTGATCCTCCGACTTCCGCGGGCCTTCGTCTGAGACTTCGTCGTCGACGGTGGACAGGTAATGGAGGAAGAGCTGTCCCAGTGACGTGTCATCGCGGAAAGAGATCTCCCGCACCCACGTCGAGAGGTCGTCATCGGCGCGAATCCTCAGCTCGACGGGAGGGTGTTTCGCGAATCTGTCCGGCCAGCTGTGGAACACCAGATCCCTGATGTCGAAGTGCTCACCGCGGTCGAGCCAGATCACCATCATCCTGGTCCCCTCGCGCACGAAATGACGCACCCGGAGCGTGTGGGTGAGCGCTCCCCATTCACTCCTGGTGAGCTGGGAATGCCACAGACGTGAAATCCTGCGCCACCGCTCGTTCGCCGGCTCCGGCCGATCGGTGCGGAAGAGTTCCGTGCCCGGGATCGGCTCTCCCGCCGAGAGCACCGACAACAGCAGCAGGTTGGCGCTGTAGGCGGCGCAGCGGGCCGGCGCCTCCGCAGTCACCGGCCGGTAGGCGTCATACACCGACTCCCGCCTGGACAGCAGGGAAACGGCGAACAGTTCGCACAGGTGACGCCGCAGCAACGCGCGCCGGTTCGCCGGAATGCTGTGGCTGATGCCGTATTCGAGGAATTCCACGATCGGGGCGCGGACGGTGAGGGCGGCGAAGGACAGGAGCGCGTACAGGAATGCGTCGCCGGGTCTCGTCGGGCGGTTGCGCGAATCGGCGAGGGCCAGTTCCTCGGCCATGTCGGCGAGCTCGCGCAGCACCAGCCGGGCGACCAGGTATTCGCCGAACGTGGCGTGCAGGAACTCATAGGTCTTGAGCCGCTCCTCCTCCCGCAGCGCCTGGGTCGTGTGCACGAAGAAGAAGCTGCCGATGACGCCTTCCGCCGGGGTCAGGGCACGGCGGAAATTGTTCGGCTGCTGCGTTTCGTGCGCGTCCGGGAGGAGTGCTCGCAGGTCGGCCTCCAGGTCGTTTTCCCGGACCCATTGCAGGCCGCGGTTGAACATGGCGAACGCGGCGACCGAGAGCCGCAACAATTCGCCTTCCACGGCCCGTGACAGGTCGGCGTCCGGGCGGCCGTCGCCGGACTTGAGCACTTCGCGGGTGGCGAAGCCGCGCAGCAGGCGTTCGTACAGCTCGGCCTCGTGGAGTTCGTCCCGTACGAGCCGCAGCGCGTTCGCGTCCGCGTCGTACAGGGCCAGCATGAACAGCAGCAGGGGTTGCTCGGCGAGGTTCGGCACGGCCAGCACGTTGTCCACGAGGAGCGGCTCCAGGGAATGTCGCTGGAAATATCCGTGGTTGGCGTGGTTCCAGATGGTGACCCACTGGCGTACCTGGTCCTCGTCGAACGGCTCCAGCCGCAACACGATCGAGGCGCTGGGAACCCGGGCCCGGTCCGCCACCGCCGTGCGGGAGGTGACGATGACCGCCAGCGCCCGGCCCCGTTCGGCCTGGCGGCGCTGGAACTGGGCGACTCTTTCGAGGTAGTCGGCCTGGTTCACCCCGGTCGCCTGGAGCAGCTCGTCGAATCCGTCGAGCATGACCACGGGCAGCGCCCCGCCCGCCGCGCCCACCAGGTCGGGCCAGGACATCGGCTCGTCCAGCGCGTCCTTGATGCCGTGCTGGATCTGCGCCAGCACGTCGCTCTCCGCGGGGACGCCACGCAGCTCCACCCTGAGCGGGAGGAACTCGGCGGCGGGCAGCCGCGCCGCCAGCATCCGCGTCAGCACGGACTTGCCCGCGCCCGGCTGGCCGAGCACGACGAGGGGCGCGTCCACCGCCTGCGGCAGGGTGAGGTGGCCGGACAGGAACGCGTCGAGATCGTCGCGGCGGGGGAGCCGCGCCCACGACTCCTCCGAGGCGATGTGGCGACCGTGCCCGGGCGGGAGCAGGCGGAAGCTCGGGTTGACATAACCCTGGTCCAGGAGGGGGATGGTCGGTCCCGGCGGCGTGTCGGAGGAGGTCGCGATCGGCCGGCCGAGGGCGGCGCGGTTCGCCTGGACGAGTGCTCCCAGACGGTCGGACGGCTCGCGAGCGGAGGCGATGGCGGACAGCCGTTCCTGGATCCCCGCCAGGCCTCGTGACAGGCTCCTGACCTCGGTTCGGGTGGCCTGGTGTTCGACGAGGGCGGACCAGCTCGCGACCTCGGGGAAGTCGGCGACGAGCTGCCGGAACAACTCCTCGTAGCGGCGCAGCGCCCGTTCGGGTATCTCACGGGCCAGCCGCGCCCGGGTGGTCTCGTCCCAGGTGTCCCAGCAGGCCAGGCCGGACAGGAAGCTCATCAGGGCCTTGGTGATCACCGTGTAGTGCTCGATCAGGTCCCGGAGCACGTCCTCGTGCGGATGCTGGGGGGTGGGCATCGGCATGGGCATGGCGATCACCCCCTCCACGAGGTTGCCGCTGTCCAGCCCGGTCAGCCGTTCCTGGTCCTCGCGGGTCAGCTCGGACAACGCCCACCTCGTCAAGGGCTTCGAGGTAGGCGGTGAACACGATGACCGCGTGCGCCGCCACCAGCCGTCGCGTCCTGTCGTACCTGCTCAGGCCCTTGACCCTGTCGCGCAGGCGGCGGATCAGCCCGTCGCCGAGCTGCACCGCCTGGCCGCGGACGTCGAACAGGTCGAGCCCGCCCAGCCCGAACAACAGCAGGGATGATCCCTTGTCGAGCACTTCGGTGAGCGTGCTCGTGCCGTCCAATAGGGCGACTGCGTCGCGATAGCTCATCACCGGGCACACGGGAGGCTCCTGGGGGTGGCGGGAAACGGGCCTACCCGTAGTCTGCCGAAACGAGCGACGGTGTGTGCTCCCGTTCGGTCAGGAGCCGCCGAGGGCGATCGTGCCGGCCACCTCGGCGTGCCGCTCGGCCTCCTCCTCGGCGAAGCGCGCCTCGTCGATCTTGTCGGCGATCTCCTCGTCCTGCCTCATCAGCGCGTCCAGCGACTGGCCCGCCATCTCCAGCACGCCCATCTCCGCGTACGCCTGCTGCAGCCGCGGGCTCCACAACCCGATGTCCTTCACGCACGGCACGATCCGGCTGAACAGCAGCGACCTGAACAGCTTCAGGTAATCCGACTGGTCGGTGGCCTGCATGGCCTCCTCGACCTCGGACTTCGACAGGCCCAGGTTCTCCCAGGTCTCCCGGCCGCGCAGCCGGTCGCGCATGAGATAGCAGCCCTCGATGACGAAGTCCTCGCGCTCGCGCAGCTCCGTCTCCGACAGGTTCCGGTAGTAGTCGCGCAGCGCCATGCGCCCGAACGCGACGTGCCTGGCCTCGTCCTGCATCACGTACGCGAGGATCTGCTTGGGCAGCGGCTTGGTCGTGATGTCGCGCATCACCCCGAACGCCGCCAGCGCCAGCCCCTCGATGAGGACCTGCATGCCCAGGTACGGCATGTCCCAGCGGGAGTCGCTCAGCGTGCTGTCGAGCAGCGCCTTGAGGTGCTCGTTGATCGGGTACGCCAGGCCGACCTTCTCCTGCAGGAACCGGGCGTAGGTCTCGGCGTGCCGGGCCTCGTCCATCGTCTGCGTGGCCGCGTAGAACTTCGAGTCGAGATCGGGGACCGACTCCACGATCTTGGCCGAGCAGATCATCGCGCCCTGCTCGCCGTGCAGGAACTGGGAGAACTGCCAGGCCGCGCCGTGCAGCCGGACGTCCTTGCGGGTTTCCTCGCTCATCCGGTCCCAGAGCGGGGTGCCGTAGATGGCGATGGTCTGGTCGGGGACCCCGAGCACGTTGTACGGATCGACGTCGAGGTCCCAGTCGATCCGCTTGGTCGAGTCCCACTGCTTGTCCTTGCCCTTTTGGTACAACGCCAGCATGCGATCTCTGCCGTCGTCGTACTCCCAGGTGAACCGGCTGGCGCCGGACATCTCGACGTCCCAGGTGGAGAGCTCGGTGGGAATGGTGTAGAGATCGTGCGTCGACATGGGACCTCCGGGGGGAGACTACGTACACCGTACGTCCACCTTCGAGACTGCACGTACGGCGTACGTCAGTCAATAGAATGAGCTATGCCCACCGAGCCGCTCTCCCGAGGCCGCATCGTCGCCGCGGCCATCGACCTCATCGAGCGCGAGGGCGCCGACGCGGTCTCCATGCGGCGCATCGCGGCCGAGCTGGGCGTCGGCGTGATGTCCCTCTACAACCACGTGCCCAACAAGGACGCCCTGCTCAACGGGGTGGCCGAGGCGGTGCTGAGCGAGATCGAGTTCACCGACGACCCCGGCGCGCACTGGACCGACCGGGTGCGCGTGCAGGCGCGGGCGTTCCGGCAGATCGCGCACGACCACCCGCGCTCCACCATGCTCGTGGTCAGCCGCCAGCTCCACTCCACCGCCGGGCTGCTGCCGGTCGAGCGCGCGCTGGCCACGCTGCGCAGCGCCGGGTTCGACGGGGCGGACGCGGTCAGGATGTTGCGGATGTTCATCGCGTTCATCGTGGGCTCGCTGCTGCGGGAGGTCGGGGTGACGCCCGCGTTCGCGCCGGTGCAGACCAGGACGATCAGGGCCGAGGGGGTCGATCCGGCGTTGTTCCCCGAGGTCAGCTCGCTGGCGCCGCTGCTGAACCAGTGCGACCACGAGGCCGAGTTCGACTTCGGGGTCGAGCTGCTGATCCAGGCCATCGCGGTGCATTCGGGGCGTAAGGAGGGCACCCGGTGAGCCGCGGGTGCCCCGGTTCTAGTACCAATTGTGCGATCTCCAGTGCCCCCAGGCGCCGCACGGCCTACCGTACCTCCCCTTGATATAAGCCAGGCCCCACCGGATCTGCGTCTCCGGGTTGGACTTCCAGTCGCGGCCCGCGCCGCGCATCTTGCCCGCGGGCAGCGCCTGCGGGATGCCGTACGCGCCCGACGAACGGTTGAGCGCGCGATGGTTCCAGTTGCTCTCCCTGGTCCACAGGTTGTCCAGGCAGCGGAATTCCTGATAGTTCCAGGCCCGCTGGACGACCTGGCCCAGCGCGATCTTCTTGTTCCTGTTAGGCGTGGCCACCGTGATCTTGGGCTGGGCGGACGTCGTCCACGTCCTTGTCCTGACCACGGGAGGGCCTTCTGCCCAGGCCGTGGCGGTGCCGAGCGCGGTGAACGCGGTGACGGAGATGAGCGTGCCGCTTAGCGCGCGTTTGCTGTCCAAATCGATCCTCGCTGTCGGGTCGCGTGCGGACAGGCGCACTTCGTCCGGCGCCCTGCCGGTCCGCGTCCGTGGCTCGGACGTGGAGGGTCCGCGCGGCCCTCCGGGATCCTGCACCGCCCGATCGTGCTGGGCGGCCCGGAGGGCTCCGCGACGTGTCCTCTAGCACGATTCCTATTACGCTCCGTCACCGCGGGTCATACATCTCGACACGCGAAGGACAGGTGTTTGTGTGATCGTTGCGGATAAAAGGCCCTCTCGCTGGGCCGGGATTGCCCGGTCCGCCGGGTATATGGGGGCGGCTTGCCGGAAAAAGCAGGTGAGCCTGGGGTTTGGCTCAGTGCCAATGGTGGGATTGGACGAGCGCCAACGCGCGACACCGCTGCTTTGCCGAAGGCCCTGACTCGTTCTGTAGGGTCAGTCCCATGACCCTCAGCGACATCCCACTGCGCACCCTTGAGGACACCCCCACGACGCTCGCGGATCTGGCCGCCGACAAGGCCGTCCTGATCGTGAACGTGGCATCGAGATGCGGCCTGACCCCGCAGTACACCGCCCTGGTGGACCTCCAGCAGCAGTACGGCGCCCGCGGCTTCACGGTGATCGGCGTGCCCTGCAACCAGTTCGGCGGCCAGGAACCGGGGACGGCGGAGGAGATCCAGCAGTTCTGCGCGACGACGTACGGCGTGGACTTCCCCCTCCTGGAGAAGACCGACGTCAACGGCCCGACCCGGCACCCCCTCTACGAGCAGCTCACCCAAACCCCGGACGCCCAGGGGGAGGCCGGGGACATCCAGTGGAACTTCGAGAAGTTCCTGGTGGACCGGGAGGGCACGATCGTGGCCCGCTTCCGCCCCCGCACCACCCCGGAGGACCCCGCGATCACCTCAGCCATCGAAAAACTCCTTTAGCCGAAGCACCCTGCGCGGCTCTGCGGCGTGTAGTAATCGTCTGATTGCGGTATGTAATCCCCGGACCTTGGCCTGATTGTCCGCAGGGAGCTCGTAATGACGATCAATCCGTACGCAGCATCGCCGTTCAGCTACGTCACCGAGCCGTCCTCGGCGCCGTACTCGATCGTCGAGTTGATGCCCGGCGTCCGCAACCTGTGCGACTACGTGCGGCTGACCCCCGGCGAGCGGGTGTTGCTGCTCATGGAGCACACCGTCGACCCGGTCGTCGTGCAGGCCATCGCGGCGGCGGCGGCGTTCCAGGACGCGGAGGTCCGGATCCTCTCCGTGGCGCCGTTCAGTCCTGGTGGGTGGGACAAAGAGGCGTCGCTCGACATCGAGACGGCCGCGTTCCGTGAGGCCGACGTGGTGATCAGCGGCACCTGGTGGGGCGAGGTGCACACGGCGCCGCTGTTCTTCGACCAGATCAAGTCCCGTTCGTCCCGTTTCCTGTCCCTGCATATGACCGCCACGGCCGGCGCGCTGCTCACCGGAGGGCGCCTGCCCGCCAAGGTCTTCTACGCGCTGCTGCGCCGCGCGCTGCGGCAGTTGTCGGCGGCCCGGACGATCCGGGTGACGTCGGCGCGGGGGACCGACGTGACGTTCTCCGGGATGGCGTTCGACCCCGATCCCGGCGCGTTGCGCCCCGGCGACTGGCGGCCGTTCCCGTACGGGGGCGCCAACTTCTGGCCGACCGACACCGAGGGCGTCATCATGGTCGAGGACAGCACGGTCACCGGCGTGCCGGAGGAGTCCCTGCGCCTCACCTTCGAGGGCAACCTGGTCCGCAAGATCGAGGGCGGGAGGGCCGCCGAGCAGCTGAGGCGGTACGCGCCCGGCGGCTTCTACCTGCGGCACGGCCTGATCGGGCTGAACCCGAAGGTGCGGGTCGCGGGCGGGACCCAGTTCGAGCGGGAGAAGCACGCAGGGGCCTTCTACTGCGGCATCGACGGCCTGACCGACGGCATCCCCGACAAGACGGGGCCCGGCTTCGCGCACTGCGACTGCCAGGTCGACCGGCCGACGGTGCTGGTGGACGACGAGTTGTTCATCGAACGCGGCCGGCTGCTGATGCTCGACGAGCCGGAGATCAGGGAGGTGGCGGCGCAGTTCGGGCCGCCGGACGTGATCCTCGACGACAACCCGGTCATGATCCTGCCCCGCCGCTACACGGGGCCGGGGGTCCGCTGACGGCTACTCCCGAGCCCCGGCCTCCTAGCGGTGGGGGCCGCAGCTGCCTCTGATGATGAGTTCGGTGGGCAGGATCACGCTGCGGGGTTTCCTGGTGCCCGCGCGCAACACCAGCTCCGCCGCCCGGTAGCCCATGTCGCGGCCAGGCTGGGCGATCACCGTCAGGGGCGGCGCGCACAGCTCGGCCCAGGGGACGTCGTCGTACATCACCAGCGACACGTCCCTCGGCACCCGCAGGTCCAGCTCCCTGGCCGCCAGCACCGCCGCCTCGCCCAGGACGTTGCCCCCGGCCACCACCGCCGACAGGTCCGGGCGGCTCTGGAAGAGGCCCGAAGCGGCGGCGTACGCGGAGTCGCGGCTGCCGGTGCCGAACACGACCAGTTCCTCGTCCACCGGCGCGCCCACCGCCTCCCGGAAGGCGGCCACCCGCCGGTCCTGGCCCGGGCCGCCGAGGAAGGCGATGCGCCTGTGGCCCAGGCCGCGAAGGTAGCGGACCGCCGTACGGATGCCTGCCCTGTCATCCGCCACCACGGCCGGGACGTCCAGCGGGCGGGTCTGGGGAGCGGGGGAGAGGCCGTCCAGGAGCAGGAGGTCCTTGACGGCGGCCACCCCCGGGTCCTCCTGGAGCGACAGGGCGGGGAGGCGGTCGGCGAAGACGACCGTCATGCCCGCGCGGATCGCCGGGCTCCAGGTTTCCGCGTCTCCCGACGGGACGGCTATCAGGCGGTCTACGCTCTGTTCGAGGAGCATGCCGATGAGGTCGGCCTCCTGCTCCGGGTCGCCGCCGGTCGAGCCGAGCATGACCGGCTCGCCGGCCGAGCGGGCGCAGGCCAGGACGCCTTCCGACAGCTGGCCGTAGAAGGTGTCGGTCAGGTCGGGGACGAGCAGGCCGATGCCGCCCGTGCGGCGCTGGCGCAGGTTGCGGCCCAGGGCGCTGGGGCGGTAGTCGAGCTGGGCGGCGACGGCCAGGACGCGTTCCCTGGTGTGCGGGCTGGCCGAGCCGCCCGACAACACCCGGGACACGGTGGCGACGCCCACGCCGGCCGCCTCGGCCACATCCTTGATCGTCGCCCGCCTGTCCATGGAAACGATTCCATCATGGTTCCGGGAAAACGGGAAGACTCCCGCGCCCACAACGGCTGGTCACACGGCAACCCTTGACACCGATGTCCGTTTCGGGTGAGATGCTTGAAAACGTATCCACGTAAGTGGGGACACGGTAACAACGTCCGGGCTACCGCCCTGGAGCGCGAAGGAATGTCATGGCATCCATCGTTCTGACGAACGTCGACAAGGTCTACGCCGGTGGCGTGAAGGCCGTGAACGGGCTCAACCTTGAGATCAAGGATGGGGAGTTCATGGTGCTGGTCGGCCCGTCCGGTTGCGGTAAGTCGACCGCGCTCCGGATGATCGCGGGCCTCGAGGACATCAGCGGCGGCGAGATCTCCATCGGCGAGAAGGTGGTCAACCATCTGCCGCCCAAGGACCGCGACATCGCGATGGTCTTCCAGAACTACGCGCTCTATCCCCACATGACCGTCGAGGAGAACCTCGCGTTCGGCCTCAAGCTCCGCAAGATGCCCAAGCCGGAGATCCAGAAGCGCGTCGGCGAGGCCGCCAAGATGCTCGGCCTGGACACCTACCTGAAGCGCAAGCCCGCCGCCCTGTCCGGTGGTCAGCGCCAGCGCGTCGCCATGGGCCGCGCCATCGTGCGTGAGCCGCAGGCATTCCTCATGGACGAGCCGCTGTCCAACCTGGACGCCAAGCTCCGTGTCTCCATGCGCGCCTCGCTCAACACCCTGCACGAGCGCCTCGGCGTCACCACCGTGTACGTCACTCACGACCAGGTCGAGGCCATGACCCTCGGCGACCGGGTCTGCGTGTTGCGCGACGGCCTGCTGCAGCAGGTCGACACCCCGCAGAACCTGTTCGACAAGCCGGTCAACCTGTTCGTGGCCGGCTTCATGGGCTCGCCCTCGATGAACTTCGTCACCGCCGAGCTCGTCCGCGACAGCGGCGCCGCCGTCACCTTCGCCGACGTCAAGCTGCCGATCCCCGACTCGACCTTCTCCGACAAGCCGGGCCTCGACCAGTACATCGGCAAGAAGATCATCCTCGGCATCCGCCCGTCGGACTTCGAGGACGCCACCTCCGCCGGCACCCACGCCAACGGCTGGGCCACGCTGCCCGTCAAGGCGGAGGTCACCGAGGAGCTGGGCTCCGAGATCAACGTGCTGTTCCTCATCGACGCCCCGCCCGTCGAGCACAAGGACACCGTCGCCGCCGCCGACACGGGTGACGACGAGGAGGCCGCGCTGCCGCTGGTGGGCGACAAGTCCCTGTGGACCGCCCGGGTCAACGCCCGCAGCCACGTCCGCCCCGGCCAGAGCATCGACCTGGTCCTGGACACGCACAACCTGCACTTCTTCGACCCCGCGTCCGGCCTGGCCATCGGCCACGAGGCCAACCGCTAGAAGAAGTCTGCACTGGTCCCGGCCGTCGAGCTCGCTCACGGCCGCTCGGGCCCCCACCGCGACCCCCTCCCGCGGTGGGGGCCCGTTCCTTTTCCGGTACGGCCTCAGCGCCCGATCCTGGCCGACACGCGGGCCTGCACGCTCCGCGGGATGAGCCGGCTGAGCGCCACGATGGCCTTGTAGCGCAGGCCGGGGATCGACACGCGCTTACCCACGGCCAGATCACGCATCGCCGCCCGCACCACGGCGTCGGCCTTGAGCCAGAGGAACCCGGGAATGCCCGAGGTGTCCATCGCGGCCCGCTGGTGGAACTCGGTCCGCACGAAACCGGGGCACAGCGCCATGATCTTGATGCGCGGGTTGCCCACCTCGCTCGCGGCCGACTCGCTGAAGTTGAGCACCCACGCCTTGGACGCGCTGTAGGTGCCCCGGGTGTAGAACGCCGCCATCGACGACACGTTGATCACCGCGCCCCCGTCGCGCTCCTTCATCCCCGGGAGCACGGCCAGCGTCAGCCTGAGCACGGCCTCGCAGTGCACCTTGAGCATGCGCACCTCCTCCTCGACCGGCACCTCGGGGAACCGGCCGGGGTGCCCGAACCCGGCGTTGTTCACCAGCAGGTCGACGCCGTCGCGGAGCCTGGACTCGACCCTGGCCAGCCCGTCGTCGGTCGCCAGATCGGCGGGCAGCACCTCGACGCTCACGCCGTACCTGAGCTTGAGCTGGTCGGCGACCTGGGCGAGCCTGAGCTCGTCCCGTGACACCAGGACGAGCGAATACGCGTCGGCGGCCAGGCGCCGGGCGAAGGCGGCGCCCAGGCCGGAGGTCGCGCCTGTGATCAATGCGGTAGGCATGCCTGAACCCTAACGTTCCATGGCAGGATGAACGGCGTGCGCCTCGTCGTGGCAGTGACACTTCTCCTCCTGGCGCTCCTCGCCGCCTGTTCGGCTCCCGCGCCGTCCGCCCCTTCTCCCACGAAGACGGGGATGGAGGGGGAGAAGGCGGCCTCGCCCGCACAGACGCCCCAGACGCAGCCCGCGGAGCGTGGTGAGCTGCGGTTCACGGAGATCGCCAGGCTGGCGCAGCCGGTGGCGTTCGCCGTGCGCAAGGGGGACGACCGGCTCTACGTCGCCGAGCAGACCGGCAGGTTACGCACCTCCGACGGCGACACGGTGATCGACCTGTCCGGCGAGGTGAGCGGCGGCAACGAGCAGGGGCTGCTCGGCGTCGCGTTCCACCCCTCCGGCCGCTGGGTCTACCTCGACTGGACCGACGCGCAGGGCGACACGCACGTCACCGAGTGGGCCTTCGACGGCGACCAGGCGACGGGCAGGCGCGACGTGCTCACCCAGGACCAGCCGTACGCCAACCACAACGGCGGCCAGCTCGCCTTCGGCCCCGACGGCTACCTCTACATCGCGCTCGGCGACGGCGGCAGCGCGGGCGACCCCGAGGGCAACGGCCAGAACCTGGGCACGCTGCTGGGCAAGATCCTGCGCATCGATCCGCGCGGCGGCCGGCCGTACAAGGTGCCCGACGACAACCCGTTCGTCGGCAAGGAGGGCGCGAAGGGCGAGATCTGGGCCTACGGGCTGCGTAACCCCTGGCGGTTCGGCTTCGACCGCGACACCGGCGACCTGTGGATCGGCGACGTCGGGCAGAACGCGTGGGAGGAGGTCGACTACCAGCCCGCGGGCTCCGAGGGCGGCGAGAACTACGGGTGGAACGTGCGCGAGGGCAAGGAGCGCTACCGGGGGGCGAAGGGGCGGGAGATGGTCGATCCGGTGATCGCCTATCCGCTGAACGAAGGCGGCAACTGCTCCGTGATCGCCGGATTCGTCTACCGGGGCAAGAAGATCCCCTGGTTGCAGGGGCAGTTCATGTACGGAGACTTCTGCGCCGGGTGGATCAAGGCGGGGTCCGTCGACGAGTTGGAGAGCGCGGCCGAGGTCGGCAAGGTCGACCAGCTCTCCTCGTTCGGCGAGGGGCACGACGGGGAGCTCTACGCGCTCAGCCTGCAGGGTCCGCTCTACCGGATCGAGTCTGGCTGACCCGTCCGATCAGCTCCTCCACCTGGTCGTTCAGCTTGGCGCCGCGGGCCCAGCCGGCGTAGTGGGACAGGAAGACCACCACCTCGCGCAACTCGCCCTCGGAAAGGTTCCCGGTGCGCAGGGCGGCGTCGATCTGGACCTCCGTCATCTCGTCGAGTCCCTGGCCGACGAGCAGCCCGAGCAGGAGCAGCCGGCGCTCCCTGATCGACAGGACCGTCCTCGACCAGACGTCGGCGAACTGGCGCTCGGCCGTCATGCCGAAGGAGTCGACGGTCTCCATTGCGGGTTCTGTCATCGCGGGCTCCGGGGTGTCGGAAGGGATCCTCATATCTTTCGCTACTTCCTGAGTTGAACCAATGGGGGTTGCATGAACGTTGTAGGTGCCGACCCCCGCTACCTGAGGTAAGCCGCCGGACAGGCATGCGGATTTTTTGATCTGTAACAAGTAAAGCCAATGTACGGCCAAGATTTGGTCAAGATTTCTCATAGTGCATCGGGCTCATTCCCCCTGAAAGCGGGCACAACAACAACCGTTGGTCCGTAAAGCGGAGGTAAGCCCTGGTGAAAAAGACACGGGCTTTGATCGCGCTCATGGTCGCGGTCTTCATGCTGTCAGCGTGCGGGCAGCCGGAGTTCACCTACGTACGTGACAAGGCAGGCACCACGTACTTCAGGGTGCCCGCCTCGTTCACGCAGCTCAACGCGTACCCCATCGAGCTGTACCTGTCCGGCGACCACCCGAACTCGCAGTCGGCGCTGCTGCGGGCGCAGCGGGTCTGGTCGACGGCCTTCGACCAGTCCACGGAACCGTCGGTCAACCACCTGCTCGGCTCCGCTGATCCGTTCGTGTACGCCACCGTGCACCAGCTCACCGAGGAGCAGCGGGACACGATCTCACTCAACAGGCTGCGCGACTTCGTCCTGCCGGTGACAGAACAGATGCGCCAGCTCTACCTGCAACAGGCGATGGCGACAGGCCAGCCGCCGATGTTCAACCGCTTCGAACCCATCAGCGATGAGGTTCTGGTCCTGGACGACGGAGCCCGGGGAGTGCACGTGCGCTTCAACTACCAGATCGGCAACGACGTCCAGACGTTCGACCACACCGCCATCCTCGACGAGAAGGGCGGGACGGTCTCCGTCATGCTCATCGGCTGCCAGTCGGTCTGTTTCAGGAAGCGCGCCGCGGAGTTCGACAAGATCGCGAATTCTTTCAAGCTGCTCCGGCTGCCTGGATGAGGGAGCACCATTGACCACGACCATTCATCATGAAGGGCTGCGCGCCCCCGGCAGCGGGCCCACCGACCCCGAAGCCGTGACCAGGAAGAAGATGCAGTTCTGGGATCGGAGCAAATTTCTCATCGCCCTGGTGGCGGCCTACCTCATCCTCACGTGGAAGGTGATGGCCGACTATCAGGGCATCGTCACGTTCCCCGAGGCCGCGCTGGTGATCGCGCAGGCGTACCAGTGGATCTTCTGGCTGCTCGGCCTGGAGATCCTGCGGCAGCTGCACTTCTTCGTCAGCGAGCACTGGTCGGCCTACCACCGCTTCTGGAGCCAGCGGGTCTTCGGCGGCTTCGAGCGCTGGACGCACCGCCGCTTCGACGACTGGACGAGATACCGCCTCTCGCGGGCGCTCAAGGTCACCTTCTTCGTCGTGCTGATCGCCCTGGTGCTGGGCGCGGTGCTGGACGTCAGCCCGTTCGTGGCGCTGATGCAGGCGCCGGCGCTCATCTGGCAGGCGATGCCGTTCCTGATCCAGATCGTCTTCCTGTTCTTCGTGGTCATCATCCAGTTCGTGGGCCTGTTCTGGTTCCTGTCCAGGGGCGGCGTCGAGACGTACTTCCCCGACGACATCAAGACCCGCTTCCGCGACGTGTGGGGGCAGGACCACGTAGTAGAGCGCGTGCAGGAGAACATCGTCTTCCTGGAGCGGCCCGACGAGATCGAGAAGCGCGGCGGGTACGTCCCCAGCGGCCTGCTCCTGTGGGGCCCGCCGGGAACCGGCAAGACCCTCATGGCCGAGGCCGTCGCCGGTGAGACCGGCAAGCCATATGTGTTCGTGGATCCGGGTGCGTTCACGAACATGTTCATGGGCATCGGCATCCTGAAGGTCAAGTCGCTGTTCAGGAAGCTGCGCAAGCTGGCACTCAGGTACGGCGGAGTGATCGTCTTCTTCGACGAGGCCGACTCGCTCGGCAAGCGCGGCCGCCTCGCCCAGCAAGGCCCGCCCGGACAGGGCGGCGGCTTCGCCGAGCACACCGGCTGCCACGGCGTGAACTACCTGTCCGAAGAGACCCGCCAGGTGCTGGCCTTTCGTGCCGGGCGCCAGGCAGAGGACGAGCCTGGCCGGCGCAACCGCTTCTTCATGGGCGGCGGCATGAACGGCAGCGGCGACCCCGGCACGCTGCAGGCGCTGCTCACCGAGCTGTCCGGGCTGAAGAAACCGCGCGGGTTCTTCAACCGGCTCGTACGCAGGCTGCTCGGGATGCGGCCCAAGCCGCCGCCCAAATACCGCATCCTCGTCATGATGGCCACGAACCGGCCGGACGCGCTGGACGAGGCGCTGCTGCGGCCCGGCCGCATCGACCGCATCTACAAGGTCGGCTACCCGTCCAAGGTCGGACGGGTGCGCACGTACCAGGGCTACTTCGACAAGGTGTGGCACGAGCTGACCGAGCAGCAGATCGACAAGCTGGCCACGATCACCCCGTACGCCACCGGCGCCACGATCAAGGACCTGGTCAACGAGTCGCTGATCACCGCCATCAGGGACGGGCGCGAGATCATCACCTGGTCGGACGTGCTGCGGGCCAAGCGGCTCAAGCAGCTCGGCCCGCCCGAGGACGTCGAGTACATCGAGCGCGAGCGGCACGCCGTGGCGGTGCACGAGGCCTGCCACGCCGTCGTGGCGTACGTGACCCGCTTCCACCTCGAGATCGACATCGCCACCATCGAGAAGGGCGCCGACTACCTGGGCATGGTCGCCTCGATCAAGCCCGAGGACCAGTTCACCCGGTGGAAGTCCGAGTACGAGGCCGACATCATGGTCTCGCTGGCCTCGCTGGCGGGCGAGCGCATGTTCTTCAGCGAGGACAACTCCTCCGGCGTCTCCGGGGACCTGCACTCGGCCACGTACCTGACCGCGCTCATGGAGTCGTACTGGGGCATGGGTTCCGGCGTCACCTCGCTGCCCGCGCTCCAGGAGCTGGAGATCATGGGCGGCAAGGCCATGCGCAAGCGGGACCCCGGCGCCATCGGCATCACCGAGCGGGAGCCGGCCAGGAACCAGCCCGACCTGACCCCCGACGTGCTCGGGGAGCGGATCGAGTTCAACCTCGTGCGGCTGCTGGACAAGACCGAGCAGCTGCTGCAGGAGCACCGCAGGGAGGTGCTCTGCCTGGCGCACGCGCTGGAGACGCACAAGACGCTCAACGGCGACGACGTGGTGGGCATCATCCGCCGCGAGCCGGGGCCGCTCATCGACGGCACGATCTACGCCTCCGACGAGCTCTACCAGGAGCTGGAGGAGTACCACCGGGACGCGGCCAGGGCGCACAAGGAGCACAGCCACATCGAGCGCGGCCTCCCCGGGCCAGTGGAGGAGCAGGTGGAGGAGCGGGTGGAGTTGCAGCCGGTCGCCTTCGGCGGATCCGCCATCCAGCTGGCGTCGGCTCCGGTCGTGCCGGTTTCGTCCGCGGAACAGCCGGACCGGCCCGAGTTCGTGCCGTGGGCGCCCGCGTCCCCGTCGTTGCCGGTGCCCGTGCCGCCGCCTCCCGTGGCCAGCGCGCCCACCCCGCCCGCTGCGCCGCCACGCAGGAGAGCGGGCCGGCTCTGGCTGGTCATCGCCAGCCTGCTCGGGCTCGTGGCGCTGTCCATCATCGCCGCGCTCGCGGTGACGGGCGCGGGGACGGGCGGCAACGGCGCGAACTCGGCGGGCTCGCCCATGGTGGCCTCGCCGGGGCTGCTGCTCCTGCTGTTCGTCGTGGTGGTGGCGGTGATCGTGGGCGCCGGGCTGGCGTTCGTCGCGATCAAGGGGGTACGCGCCGCGCAGGCCAAGGCCGAACGCGAACGCGATCAGGCCCACGCCCGGGCCCAGCTGCTGGCCGCGGCGATGGACCCGGACACGGCCATGCGGCTGCTCGGCTACGACGGCAACGGGGCGGATGGTCGTACCGGAGCGTGATCGACTGATCGCCTACAGTCATGAGGTATGAGCCTCGTACGCACCCTGGTCCCCGCCAGGATGGATCGCCTGCCGTGGTCGCCGTTCCACACCCGGCTGGTGATCGCGCTCGGGGTCGCCTGGGTGCTCGACGGCCTGGAGATCACCATCGCCAGCAACGTCGGGGCGTTCCTGCAGCGCCCCGACACGCTCGGCTTCAGCTCCGCCGAGGTGGGCCTGTCGGCCACGGTCTACCTGATCGGCGAGGTGGTCGGCGCACTCTACTTCGGCTGGTTGTCCGACCGGCTCGGGCGCCGGAAGTTGTTCATCCTCACGCTCGCCGTCTACCTGGTGGCCAGCGGCCTGACCGCGCTGACGTGGGACCTGTGGAGCTTCCTGGTGCTGCGGTTCGTGGCGGGCACGGGCATCGGCGGTGAGTACGCGGCCGTCAACTCGGCCATCGACGAGATGATCCCCTCCTACTACCGGGGCCGCGTCGACCTGGCCGTCAACGGCACCTACTGGCTGGGCGCGCTGCTGGCCACCTCGGCCACGTTCCTGCTGCTGCACCCGGGCGGGCCGCTGGACCCCGACTGGGCCTGGCGGCTGGGGTTCGTCGTCGGCCCGGTCATCGGCGTGGCCATCTGGCGGCTGCGCAGGCACCTGCCGGAGAGCCCGCGCTGGCTGGTGACCCACGGGCGCGAGGCCGAGGCGGAGCGGGTCGTCGCCGAGATCGAGGAGGCGGTCGAGCGTGAGGACCGGATCTCGCTGAGCCCGGTGCCCGACGAGCGGGCCATCACGGTCGTCCCCGAGCACCACGCGCCGCTGCCCCAGGTCGCGAGAACCTTGTTCAGGACCTATCCGCAGCGGTCCGTGCTGAGCGCGTCGCTGATGATCTGCCAGTCGTTCCTGTACAACGCGATCTTCTTCACGTACGCGCTGGTGCTGACCCACTTCTACGGCGTTCCGGCCGGTGAGGTGCCGAAGTACATGTTCGCTTTCGCCGCGGGCAACCTGCTCGGGCCGCTGATCCTGGGGCGCCTGTTCGACACCGTGGGGCGCAGGCAGATGATCGCGGGCACGTTCATCACGTCGGGGCTGCTGCTGGCGGTGACCGGGTGGTTGTTCAAGGAGGGGCTGCTGACGGCCACCTCGCAGACGGTCCTGTGGTCGATGATCTTCTTCATTGCCTCGGCGGCGGCCAGCTCCGCCTACCTGACGGTCAGCGAGATCTTCCCGATCGAGATGCGGGCCCAGGCCATCTCGTTGTTCTTCGCGCTCGGGCAGGTCGCGGGGGCGTTCGGGCCGACGGTCTTCGCCTCGCTCATCGGCGACCAGGCGCATCCCGATCCGGGGCGGCTGTTCTACGGCTACTGCTTCGGAGCGGCCATGATGATCTTCGCCGGGGTGGTGGAGATCGTGTTCGGGGTGAAGGCGGAGCGTGCCGCTCTGGAGGACATCGCGGCGCCGCTGACCGCCAGGAAGGCTTAATCGTGCTCCTCGTGGGCGTGCTCCACGTCCAGGCGCTCCCGCGCGCCTCCCCTCTCGTATCCTCGCTGGTGGTACCCGATCAGGGAGCCCCCACGCCGTCGCTCGAGAAAGGGCATCGTGTCTCAGCACCACGTCATCGTCGTCGGCAGCGGCATCGCCGGGGCGAGCGCCGCCTTCGCGCTGGCCCGCCGCGGGTCGGCCGTCACGGTCGTCGACTCCGCCCTCACGGGGCAGGCGACGGCCGCCAGCGCGGGCATCATCTCTCCCTGGGCCTCGACCGCCGAAGGCCCCGCCTACGAGCTGTACGCGGCGGGGACGGCCTACTACCCCCGCGTCGTCGAGCTGCTGGCGGAGGCGGGCGTCGAGCGTACCGACTACCGTCGCACCGGCGCCCTGCTCGTCAGCGCCGACCCGGCCAGGCTCGCCGAGGCGCAGGCCCGCGTCGAGGCCCGCGCCCGCACGGCCGGCGCCATCGTGGGGACCATCCGGCGCATCGGCAACGACGACGTGCGAGCCCTGGTGCCGGTCCTCGCGTCCGACCTGGAGGGCGTCTACGTCTCGGGCGGCGCCCGGGTGGACGGGCGCACCATGCGCGACGCGTTGCTCAACGGGGCGGCGCACTACGGCGCGGTCACCGTGTCAGGGCAGGCCCGCCTGCGCCCGCAGGGTGCCCCACAGGTCGAGGTGGGCTCCCAGGTGCTGGAGGCAGACGACGTCGTGGTCGCGGCGGGTGCCTGGGCGAACGAGCTGCTCGAACCGTACGGCGTGCGCCTGGCCGTCGAGCCGCAGCGCGGGCAGATCACGCACCTGCGGCTGGACGGCGTCGACACGAGCGGCTGGCCGTCCGTGAACCCCCTGTCGCACCACTACCTGGTCGCGTTCGACGACTCCAGGGTGGCGGTCGGGGCCACCCGCGAGACGGGCAGCGGTTTCGACGCCCGCGTGACGGCCAAGGGGCAGTGGCAGGTCCTGTCCGACGCGCTCGGGATCGCGCCCGGGCTGGCCGAGGCGACGCTCATCGAGACCCGCGTCGGGTTGCGGCCGCTGCCCGGGACCGGCCTGCCGATCGTCGGCACGCTGCCGGGGGCGGCCCGGGTGCACGTCGTGACAGGGTTCGGCGCGGCAGGGCTGACGATGGCGCCGCTCACGGGCGACGCCCTGGCCACGTCGATCCTGGACGGCAGGACCCCGGCGGAGATCGCCGCGTTCGCGCCCTAGACCTGTACGTCGAGGCGGCCGATCGGCTCGACCAGCTCCTCCTCCTCGTACGCGAAATGCGACGACAACACGGCCGCCAGCCGCTCCGCCCCGGCCCTGACCTGGTCGATCCCCGCCGGGTTCGCCAGCAGTTCCACGCACGCGTCGTCGAGGCGGGCGAGCAGCTCGGCGATCACCTCGTGCTCCTGCTCCAGCTTCTTGATCACGGGGGCCAGCGTGGAGTCGCGCTCCAGGATGGCCGGGAACAGGGACTCGTCCTGGACCGTGTGGTGCACGGTCAGCAACCGGCAGAACGTCGCGCAGAACCCGCCCAGCGTCCAGTGGTTCTGCCGCACGCTCAGCCGGTCCAGCGCAGACCGCGGCGCGCCCGTCGCCACCTGGTCGACCGCGTCCTGGACCTGCCGCAGCTCCCGCCGGTAGCCGTCGTGCACCTCGACCAGGTGCCGCCCGAGCCGCCGCTGCTCCGGCGTGAGCGCCGCCGGATCGTGCCTGGGCGCCCGCGGCCGTCCCGCCTCGTCCAGGTCCGCGAGGGTGACCGGCCGCTCGACCGGCGCGGGCCGCCCGCGCTCCTTGGCCACGGCCTCGCGTACGGCGGGCGCCACCTCCTCGGCGAACGTGCGCAGATCCCGCTCCGCCTCCACCCCGGGCGCCAGCACGAACCCGCTCATCCCCACCCCGAACACCAGCTCGGTGAGCTGCTCGGCCCACAACCCGGCGGGACCGTCGAGGAACCCCGGTCCCGGCAGCGGCGAGAACGTGCCGCCGATGTTGTAGACCTTGCGGATCTCCGCAGGGTCGCGCCCGGCGTCCTGGGCCGCCGCGTCGAGCACCTTGGCCTGCGCCGCCACCGCCTCGGGCGGGCTGTAGAAGGAGGAGGACAACCAGCCGTCGCCCATCCGCCCGGTCAGCTCCAGCATCCTGCGCTTGATCGCGCCGATCCAGATGCCGATCGGGTGCGCGGGGAACGGCCCGGGCCGCGCGCCGCCGAGCCGGTAGTGCGTACCCTCGAACACCACGGGCTCTCCCGGCGTCCACAACGCCCGCACCACCGTGATGGCCTCGGCCAGCGCCTCGATCGACTCCCGCGGCGCGAGCCGGCGCCCGCCCATGGCCGCGATCGCGTCCCAGAACGCGCCCGCGCCCAGCCCGAGCTCGACCCGGCCGCCGCTGAGGAGGTCGAGACTCGCGGCCGCGCGAGCGAGCACCGCGGGCGGGCGCAGTGGCAGGTTGATCACGTCGGGGACCAGCCGGATGCGCTCGGTGCGCTGCGCGATCGCGGACAGCAGCGTCCAGGTGTCCAGGAAGTCCGGCTGGTAGGGATGGTCCTGGACGCCGACCAGGTCCAGGCCCAGCCGGTCGGCCAGCATGACGTGGCGCAGCAGCCGGTCGCGGCCCGCGGCCTCAGGCGAAAGGAACGCGCCGAACCACAGATCGTGCATGTGAATCCCCCCGAGTCGATGGTCGCACGGCGCCCCGGACCCGGGACGGCTGGGCGGCGTCTTACGAGCGGCCCGGATTGCGGGGAAGACGGCCCGAACGTCATGCTCACCGTCGAAGGTGACGGCACTGTGCGGGAAAGTTGACCCCATTACGCCTCGTGATTAACACGGCGTTCACATTCGGGCAAAAACCGGGAAACGGCCATCCATAAGACTCGGCGTGGCCTGAGAAGATCCCCGAAAGGACCGACGTGAGCTACAAGGCTGAGTACATCTGGATCGACGGCACCGAGCCCACCGCTCTGCTGCGCTCGAAGACGAAGATCCTGGCTGACGGGGTCGAGCCTCCGGTCTGGGGCTTCGACGGCTCCAGCACCAACCAGGCCGAGGGCCACTCGTCGGACCGCGTGCTCCGCCCGGTCTTCACCTGCCCCGACCCGATCCGCGGCGGCGCCAACGTCCTGGTCCTGTCCGAGGTCGAGGAGATCAACGGCGACCCGCACGCCAGCAACACGCGCGCGCTGCTGCGCCCGATCGCCGAGCGGTACGAGGCCCAGGAGTCGTGGTTCGGCATCGAGCAGGAATACACGTTCTTCAAGGGCAGCCGCCCGCTCGGCTTCCCCGACGGCGGTTTCCCGGCCCCGCAGGGCCCCTACTACTGCGGTGTCGGCGCCGACGCCATCTTCGGCCGCGAGATCGTCGAGCTGCACCTCGACCGCTGCCTCGCCGCCGGCCTGAAGATCTCCGGCATCAACGCCGAGGTCATGCCGGGCCAGTGGGAGTTCCAGATCGGCCCGGCCAGCCCGGTCGAGACCGGCGACCACATGTGGGTGGCCCGCTGGCTGCTCTACCGCACGGCCGAGGAGTTCGGCGTGGAGGCCACGCTCGACGCCAAGCCCGCCCGTGGCGACTGGAACGGCGCCGGCGCGCACACCAACTTCTCCACCAGGGCCATGCGTGAGGGCTACGACGCCATCATCACCGCCTGCGAGTCGCTCGGCGAGGGCGACAAGCCGATGGAGCACATCACCCAGTACGGCGTGGGCATCGAGAGCCGGCTGACCGGCGCCCACGAGACCGCCCCGTGGAACAAGTACAGCTACGGGGTGTCCGACCGGGGCGCCTCCGTGCGTATTCCGTGGCAGGTCGAGGTGGAGAAGCAGGGCTACATCGAGGACCGCCGCCCCAACGCCAACGTCGACCCGTACGTGGTCACCCGCCTGCTGGTGAACACCTGCTGCGCGGCCCTGGAGAAGGCCGGTCAGGTCTGACCGCTCGCTTTGGTCGACGGGCCCCTCGGCGACGAGGGGCCCGTTCGTTTCTCCCGGAGGCGTCTGCGCCTTCGCCTACAGGACCTCAGCGGCGGGGCGGAGGTCGAGGCCCGGGCTATGGCAGGCGGAAGGCCAGGTCGGGCGTGATCTCCGCGACGTCCATCTGCGCCTTCTGCAGCCGTCCCGAGTGATCCCAGTTCATCGCCTGCCAGCGGGTGAACTGGTCGAGCACCCACATGCCGGACTGCCGGCTGCCGTTGCCCGACTTGCCGTTGCCGCCGAACGGCAGGTGGGCCTCGGCGCCCGAGGTCGAGTTGTTGACGCTGACCATGCCGGCTGAGATGCCCTCGCGGAAGTGGAAGGCGTGCTTGGGGTCGGTGGTGTAGATGGAGCTCGACAGGCCGTAGCCGGGGAGGTTGGCCAGCTCGATGGCCTCGTCGAGGGTCCTGAACGTGGTCACGCCCACGATCGGGCCGAACGTCTCCTCCAGGAACAGCCGGTCCGTGGCCTTGACGCCGTCCACGACGACGGGGTGGTAGAAGAGCCCTTGGCCGCCGTCGAAGTCGCCGTGCGGGCTATCCTCCGTGATTTTCCCGATATTTCCGGACACGACCTTGTGGTGGGGTTCGATCCAGGTCAGGTATTCCTCGTACCGATCTGCGAACTTCTGGTCGAGCAGCGGGCCCGCCAGCACGTCCTGCGCCGGGTCGCCGATCCTGGACTCGCGGACGGCCCGCGCGAACCGCTCGACGAACTCGTCGTGCACGCTCTCGTGCACGATGACCGTGCCGAGGCTGGTGCAGCGCTGCCCGGCCGTGCCGAAGCCGGAGAACAGCGCGCCCTCGACGGCCAGGTCCAGCTCGGCGTCCGGCATGATCACCATGGGGTTCTTGCCGCCCAGCTCCAGGCAGGCGGACTGCAGGTGCCGCCCGGTCAGCTCGCCGATCTTCCGGCCCACCTCGCTGGAGCCGGTGAACCCGACCTTCTGCACGCTGCCTTCGCCGAGGGCCAGCTCCAGGCCGCCGAACGTCTCGGCGCCGTCGGCGAAGACGATGTTCAGCACACCGTCGGGCAGCCCGGCGGCGACGAAGAGCTGGAACATGGCGTGCGCGGAGGCGGCGGCGTACTCGGCGGGCTTCCAGACGACGGCGTTGCCGCAGAGCAGTGCCGGGACCAGGTACCAGGAGGGCACGGCCACCGGGAAGTTCCCCGCGGTGATCACCGCTGCCACCCCGATCGGGTTCCTGAACGTGAACAGGTTCTTGTCCGGCATCTCCGACGGGACCGTCTGCCCGTACAGCCTGCGGCCTTCTCCCAGGAAGAAGTCGCACGTGTCCACGATCTCGCGTACCTCACCGAGCGACTCGGCGTACGGCTTGCCGATCTCCTCGGTCACCAGGCGGGCCAGCCGCTCGGCGTTGGCCTCGACCAGCCGCCCGATGGAGGCGATCACCCGCCCGCGCACGGGCGCGGGCACCTTGGCCCACTCGCGCTGGGCGTCCTTGGCGGTGCGGCAGGCGGCGGCGAACGTATCGGCGTCGGCCAGCCCGACCCGCGCCACGACCTCGCCGGTGCGGGCGGGATTGGTCGACTCGTACGTGTCGACGGCCGCGGCCTCCTTGCCACCCACAACTGAAACGATCTGACGGCTCACCGGTGTCCTCCTCATAGTTCCTCCCGACAGACAATCATCTCGCCGGAAAAAACCCAAGAAACAGCCGGTCAGCACCGCGTCGATCGTGTGCCGCGCGTTCCTTCAAGCGGTGAAGTCGGCGAAGTCGAAGCCCGGGGACACGATGCAGCTCACCAGCACGGGCTCGTCGGTCGCCGGGCGGGCCGACTGCCACACCCCGCCGGGCACCAGCGCCTGCGGCACCTCCCCGTCCTCCACCCGTGACCCCAGCATGATCGTGGAGTCGCCGATCGTCAGGCTCAGCGGGCCGCCGCGGTGCCACAACCAGACCTCGTCCGAGGTGACCATGTGCGGGACCGACTCCTCGCCCGGGTGCAGGAGGAAGTAGATGCCCGTGGCGCTGGCCCGCGGCCCCTGGTACCCGTCCGGCTGGAACGTCACCGGCGATCTCCAGGTTTCCCTGAACCAGCCGCCCTCCGGGTGGGGGAGGAGGTCGAGGGCGGCGGCGATGGGCGGGCGTTCGACGTAGGCGACCGGGGCGCCCGTGACATCCCGGCGCAGGAAACGGGTGCCGTCCAGGACGAGCTGGCCGTCGAGCGGGCTGGCCAGGGCCGCGGCCTCGTCGGGTACCTGGATGGACGGGCCGTTGGGGTAGATCCGTAGCTCCACGCGGGAAAGTTTATGACGATAAGTCAGGACGACTCCGGTGCGCCCCCACGCCGAGACGCGTCCGCGCACAGGGTTCCCCGACTGGCGGCGAAATGTCGGTCGGGGTGGCTAGTCTGCGGCAGGTGATCGAACGGTGGAGCCGTGATCAGGTGCTCGCTCTCGCCCCCGACGCGTCCTCGCAGAAGGCCGCGCAGGGGGTTGCGGCGCCCGGAAAATGGTCGTTGCGCGGCACGACAGGCACGGTCTTGTACGGCGAGTGCAAGGGCAGCGGGGCCAAGCCTTACCTGGCCTGCGTCGACCTGACCGAGCCCGCATATCGGTGCAGTTGCCCGAGCCGGAAGTTCCCGTGCAAGCATGCGCTCGGGCTCTTGCTCATGTGGTCTGCCGACGGGGTGCCTGTTCAGGAGGGCGCGCCGCAGTGGGTCACGGAGTGGGTGGAGACGCGGGCCGAGCGGGCGGCCAAGTCGGCGGCCAAAATCGAAGCCGCACGGGCCCAGGCTCCCGACAGTGCATCCAGGTCGGAGGGGGCCAAGGCCGGTGCGGCGCGAGTCGCCCCCGCCGGTGGGGAGTCCGTTCGGCATGCCCGGGTCGCCTCCGGGTTGTCCGAGCTGGAGCGGTGGCTGGCCGACCAGGTGCGGCAGGGGCTGGCGGGAGCGGCCGAGCACGAATGGGACGGGCTGGCCAAGCGGCTCATCGATGCCCAGGCTCCCGGCGTCGCGGGCGTCGTCTCCCGGTTGTCCCGGGTGCGGTCGGAGGAGAGCTGGCCGGGGCGGCTGTTGGAGGAATACGCGCTGATCAACCTGCTGGCCGTCGCCTATCGGCGGCGAGAGGAGTTGCCCGGGTCGCTGGTCGAGACGGTGCTGATCCGTGCCGGGTTTCCCGTCACGCGGGAGGAGGTGCTGGCCGGGCCTGCCGTGCGGGATCACTGGGACGTGCTGGGCGGGCGCGACGAGGAGCAGGACCGGTTGACGGCTCGTCGGGTCTGGCTCCGCGGACGGCGTACTCGCCGGGCCGCGCTGGTGCTCTCCTTCGCGCCGCCGGGGCAGCCGTTGGACGCGTCCCTGGTCACGGGGACCACGATCGACGCCGATCTGGCCTTCTACCCTGGCGCCGCCCCGCTGCGGGCCCTGGTCGCCGATCGCCGTGGCGCCGTGCCGCCGGAGGCCGGCCCGCCCGGGATGTCGCCGGAGGAGGGGCTGGACGAGGTGGCCGGGGCGCTGACCGGGGATCCGTGGACCGAGTCCTGGCCGCTCGTCCTGGTCGGCGTGGTGCCGGAGCGGGGCTCGCTCGGCGGGCTTCCGTTGCATCCGAGAGCCCGCGATCCCTGGCGGTTGATCGCCGTGTCGGGAGGGCGGCCGGTGACCGTGGCCGCCGAATGGACTCCGCACGGGCTGCGGCCCCTGACCACGTGGGACGAAGAAGGGGCGGTGATTCTGTGAACGGCTGGGAGGAGCTCGCGTCGGCGGCGCTCGTGGGGACCGATCGCCGGCCGTACCGAGGGGACTTGCTCGAAGCCGCCGCCGTCGAAGTGGTGCGGCGGCGGGCTGGGCGGCGGCTGGGGGAGGTCGCGCCGCAGGAGCGCGCGCCCGATGAGGAGCGGGCGGCCGTCGGCCGGACGGCTGCCGAGCGGCTGGCCCGGATCATGGGCGGGGAGCACGAGAGGTTGTTGCCCGAATGGCTGGCCGCGGCCGCCGCGACGGGCCGGAGGGTACCCCCCTACGTGCTGCCCGACCTGCTCGAACGTGGGCGGCGTGACCGTTCCATCAGAGGGCATCTCGGCGTGCTGGCCGGGCAGCGCGGCAGGTGGCTGGCCGGGCTCAACTCCGACTGGGGTTATCTCCTGGAGGAGCCGACTGGGGAGACCTGGGAGCTGGGTGGGGCCGCCGACCGGCGGGCTCACCTGCGCAGGGTCAGGGCGGCCGACGCGGGCGAGGCCAGGCGGTTGCTGGAGAGCACCTGGGAGCGGGAGACGCCCGACGATCGGGCCGAGTTCGTCGAGGTGCTGGCCGATGGGCTGAGCATGGATGACGAGCCGTTCCTCGAGCAGGCGCTGGACGATCGGCGCAGGGAGGTGCGGCAGGCCGCCGCCAACCTGCTCACCAGGCTTCCCGCGTCGCGGATGTCCCAGCGGATGGCCGAGCGAGCGCGAGCCTGCGTGGCCATCGCGGGAAACGTCATCGCCATCGAGGCCCCCAAAGAGTGTGACAAGGCGATGGAACGCGACGGCATCCGTCCCAAACCGCCCAGAGGCATCGGTGAGCGGGCCTGGTGGCTGCAGCAGATCATCGCCCGCGCCCCGCTGGCGGTCTGGGACCGGCCGCCCGCCAGGCTGCTGACGATGAAGATCCCCGACTGGGACGCCGAGGTGAAGGCGGCCTGGGTACGCGCCGCCGTGCTGCAGCAGGATCCGGAGTGGGCGCGGGCGATGTTCGGGTGGGATCCGATCGCGGACCTCCTCGAATCGCTGCCGCCCGACGAGCAGCAGGAACTCGCCGCCGATTTCGTGAAAAAGCATGATTTGGACAGTCAGTTGATCATGGTGTTGGGCGGCGTGTCGTCCCACTGGCGCGAAGGGCTGGCCACGGCCGTGCTGCGCAAGATCGTAAGAGTGGCGACCACGCAGCCGTGGAACCTCGGCGAGCTGGTCAAGCTGGCCGGCGAGCACATCGACCCGGCCCTGTTCCCCCTGGCCGAGAGCTACTCGCCAGTGGAGTCCGTCCAGCAGGTCGCCGCCTTGCTGCGTTTCCGTGCAGACATGTACAAGGAGCTTGCCCGATGACCATTCTGCGCCCGCACGCCGAAGACCAGTACGCCGAGGAGCTCGCCGTGCTGGCCAAGGACGACGACCGGCCTCGGCCGCCCGGCTGGAAGTTGTCGCCCTGGGCCGTGACTCAATACATCCTGGGCGACGGCGACCGCATCACCCCCAAATACGTCGGCGCCCGCCGCATCGTCGAGGTCGCCGTGGCCACGCTGGCGACCGACCGCGCGCTGCTGCTGCTCGGCGTGCCCGGCACCGCCAAGACGTGGTTGTCGGAGCACCTGGCAGCCGCCGTCAGCGGCGACTCGACGCTGCTCGTCCAGGGCACCGCCGGCACAGCGGAAGAGGCCGTCCGGTACGGCTGGAACTACGCCAGGCTGCTGGCCGAGGGCCCGTCGATTGAGGCGCTGACCCCGTCGCCCGTGATGCGCGCGATGGCCGAGGGCCGGGTCGCCCGCGTCGAGGAGCTCACCCGCATGCCGTCCGACGTGCAGGACGCCCTGATCACCGTGCTGTCCGAGAAGACCCTGCCGATCCCCGAGCTCAACCGCGAGGTGCAGGCCGAACGCGGCTTCAACGTGATCGCCACCGCCAACGACCGCGACCGGGGCGTCAACGAGCTGTCCAGCGCCCTGCGCCGCCGCTTCAACACGGTCGTGCTGCCGGTCCCCGCCACCGCCGAGGAGGAGGTCGACATCGTCTCGCGCCGGGTCACCCAGCTCGGCCGCGCCCTGGAGCTGCCCGAGACGACCACGGGGCTGTCGGAGATCCGGCGCGTGGTGACGGTGTTCCGCGAGTTGCGCACGGGCGTCACCGAGGACGGCCGCACCAAGGTCAAGTCGCCCAGCGGCACCCTGTCCACGGCCGAGGCGATCTCCGTGCTCACCAACGGCATCGCGCTGGCCGCCCACTTCGGCGACGGCGTGCTGCGCCCGTCCGACGTGGCCGCCGGGATCATGGGCGCCGTGGTGCAGGAGCCGGTGTCGGATCGGGTGGTGTGGCGCGAATACCTGGAGACCGTGGTCCGCGAGCGTTCGGACTGGCGGGACTTCTACCGCGCGTGCCGAGAGGTCTCATGAGCGCCGACGGCACCGGCACGACGGTCGGCAAGGCGAGCGTGCTGACCGTTGGCGAGGCCAGCGTCTGGGTGCTCGGCGTGCGGCATCACGGACCCGGGTCGGCGCGGGCCGTCCTGGCCGAGCTGGAGCGGCTGACACCCGACGCGATCCTCATCGAGGGCCCGCCCGAGGCCGACGCGCTCGTCGCGCTCGCCCCCGAGCTGGAGCCGCCGGTCGCGCTGCTCGCGCACGTCCCGGGGGCGCCTGCCCGTGCCGCCTTCTGGCCGTTCGCCGGGTTCTCGCCCGAGTGGCAGGCCATCCTGTACGGCACGTCCGCCGGAATCCCGGTGCGCTTCTGCGACCTGCCCGCGGCCCATTCCCTGGCCGACGACCGCGATGATGATGAAATTCCCGACATGCGGGCCGACCCCATCGGTTCGCTGGCCGCGGCGGCCGGATACGACGATGCGGAACGCTGGTGGGAGGACGTCGTCGAACACCGCGGCGACACGCCTTTTGAAGTGATCGCCGAGGCCATGGCCGCCGTACGCGAGGGCTACCAGCCGGACGAACGCGAGGCCAGGCGCGAGGCGTACATGCGCAGAACCATCCGGGCGGCCCTCAAACAGGGCTACGCGCGGATCGCGGTGATCTGCGGGGCCTGGCACGTTCCGGCGCTGACGGGGTCGCTGCCGTCCGCCGCGGCCGACAACACGACCCTGCGCGGTCTGCCGAAGGTGAAGGCGGAGCTGACGTGGGTGCCGTGGACGTACTCGCGGCTGGCCTCCTGGAGCGGCTACGGGGCGGGGATCACCTCGCCCGGCTGGTACCACCACCTGTTCGGCGCGCCCGACCGGCCCGTGGAGCGGTGGCTGGCCGAGGCCGCGGCGGTGCTGCGGGACGAGGGGCTGGCCGTGTCGTCCGCGCACGTCATCGAGTCCGTACGCCTCGCGAACAGCCTGGCCGCCCTGCGTGGCCGCCCCCTGGCCGGGCTGGGCGAGGTCACCGAGGCGGCCAGGGCCGTGTTGTGCGAGGGCGACGACCTGGCCGTGGAGCTGATCCAGCGGCGCATGGTCGTGGGCGACCGGCTCGGTCACGTCAGCGACGGCACGCCGATGGTGCCGCTCCAGCGGGACCTGCGCGAGCAGCAGCGGCGGCTGCGGCTCAAGCCGGAGGCGCTCGACCGCGAGCTCGATCTCGACCTGCGCAAGGCCCTCGACCTGGACCGGAGCCGCCTGCTGCACCGGTTGCGGCTGCTCGGCGTGGGCTGGGGGACGCGGGGGGAGTCGCGGGGGAAGGGCACGTTCAGGGAGACGTGGACGTTGCAGTGGCGGCCCGAGCACGACCTCGCGCTCATCGAGCAGGCCGCCCTGGGCACCACCGTGCTCGCGGCCGCCGCGCAGCGGGCCACTGACCTGGCGGGGGCGGAGTCGGCGGCGCTGGCGGACCTGACGTCGCTGGTCGAGTCGTGCCTGCTGGCCGAGTTGCCGGAGGCGCTGCCCGGCGTGCTGGCCGCGCTGTCGGCCAAGGCGGCGCTGGACACCGACGTCACGCATCTGATGGCGGCGTTGCCCGCGATGGTGCGCGCCCACCGCTATGGCGACGTCCGCGGCACGTCGGCCGAGGGGCTGGCGGTGATCGTACGGTCGATGCTGGATCGGATCCGCGTCGGGCTGCCGGTGGCGGTGACGGGACTGGACGACGACGCGGCGGGAGCTCTGCTCAAGCACGTGGACGCCGTCCACACGGCCGTCGCCCTGCTCGCCGAGCCCGGCACACCCGCCGAAGAGCCTGGTTCGCCTGCCGGAGAGGTCGCGTCCGCGCAGGGCGGTGGGGCTTCGCCGAGGAGCCGGTGGCTGGTCACGCTACGGGGGATCAGCGATCGGCAGGACCTGCACGGGCTCATCGAAGGGCGGCTGACCAGGATCCTGCTGGACTCCGGCGAGCTCGACGACGCCGGTGACCGCATGTCCAGGGCCATGTCCCGCGGCCAGACCCCGGCCAGGGCGGCGGCCTGGGTCGAGGGGTTCCTGGCCGGGGGCGGGCTGCTGCTGGTGCACGATCCGCGGCTGCTGGCCCTGGTGGACGGGTGGCTCACCGGCCTGTCCGGTGACCAGTTCACCGACGTGCTGCCGCTGCTCCGCCGTACGTTCGGCGGTTTCGCCGTACCGGAGCGCAGGGCCGTCGGGGAGCGGCTGCGCTCGGCGGGGCAGGACGACGGGGAAGGGGAGCAGGACGTGGACGAGCGGCGCGCGGCGGCGGCCGTCGCCACCGTGCTGGCGATCATCGGGAGGACGGGCCAATGACCGTGGCGGACGAGCGGATGCGCCGGTGGCGGCTGGTGCTGGGCGGTGGGGACGCCGACGGCACCGGGTGCGGCCTGGAGGGCGTCGACGCGCAGATGGACGCGGCCCTGGCCGCCGTCTACGACCAGGGCAAAGACCAGGGCAACAGGGCGGGCGGCCTGGGCGCGTCCGCCCCGCGGGTGGCCCGCTGGCTGGGCGACATCCGCACCTACTTCCCCTCCACGGTCGTCCAGGTCATGCAGAAGGACGCGATCGAGAAGCTGAACCTCACCAGGCTCCTGCTGGAGCCCGAGATGCTCGAGGCCGTGCAGCCTGACGTGCATTTGGTCGGCACCCTGCTCGCGCTCAACCGGGTCATGCCCGACCAGGCCCGCGAGTCGGCCAGGGCGCTGGTGCGCACGGTCGTGGCGGAGCTCGAACGCAGGCTCGCCCAGAAGACCAGGGCGGCCGTGACGGGAGCGCTCGACCGTTCGGCCAGGACGCACCGGCCCAAGCGGGTGGCCGACATCGACTGGGACCGGACGATCCGGGCGAACCTCAAGAACTACCTGCCGGACAAGAACACGATCGTCCCCTCGCGGCTGGTCGGCTACGCCCGCAGGCAGCGGTCGGTGCAGCGCGAGGTCGTGTTGTGCATCGACCAGAGCGGGTCGATGGCGGCCTCGGTGGTCTATTCGAGCGTGTTCGGGGCGGTGCTGGCGTCGATGCGGTCGCTCAGGACGTCGCTGGTGGTGTTCGACACGGCGGTGGTGGATCTCACCGAGCAGCTGCACGATCCGGTCGAGGTGTTGTTCGGCACGCAGCTCGGCGGCGGCACCGACATCAACCGGGCCATCGCCTACGGCCAGGGGCTCATCACCAGGCCGACGAACTCCATTTTCATCCTGATCAGCGACCTCTACGAGGGCGGCGTCAGGCAGGAGATGTTGCGCCGGGTGGCGGCGATGACGCAGGCCGGCGTACAGGTGATCGTGTTGCTCGCTTTGTCCGACGAGGGCGCGCCGTTCTACGACCACGAGAACGCGGCCGCGCTGGCCGCGATGGGCGTGCCCGCTTTCGCGTGCACGCCCGACGCCTTCCCCGACCTGATGGCGGCCGCGATCGAGCGGCGCGACATCGCCCAGTGGGCCGAGCGGCACCTCAGCGCCTGAGCGCATGACAGATCAGTGTCCGGCCTGCTCGGGCCGGGCCCTGCGGGGCAGCAGGTACGACAGCGCGAACGTCAGAGCCAGCAGCCCGACCTCGACCCACACGGTCACCTGCATGGCCGAGCCGAAGCTCCACTGGCGGGCGAGCAGGTTGAAGAAGAGCGTGCCCAGCACGGCGGTGCCGAGCGCGCCGCCGAGCTGCTGGATCGCGGTCAAGGTGCCGGAGGCGGAGCCGGACTCGTGCGGCTCGACTCCGGCGAGCACGATGTCGAAGAACGGCGCCATGGTCAGCCCCATCCCGATGCCGACGAGGGCCAGCCCGGGAGCGAGCTGCCAGCCGCCGACGTCGAGCCCGGCCCAGTGGATGGTCAGGGCGAGCACGGCCGCGCCCGCCGCCATGACGGCGGTGCCGATCTGCACCAGCCCGCGGCCCAGCCTGTTTTGCAGCCCTGACATCGCCAGGCCGAAGCCGATCACGCCGCCGATCGCCTGCGGCAGCCCGGTGAGACCGGCCTGGAGCGGCGTGAAGCCGAGGCCCAGCTGCGCGTAGAGGGTGAAGACCAGGCCGAAGCCCATCAGCCCGGAGAAGAAGGCCAGGCCGGCCACCAGCCCGCCGGTGAAGGCGCGCTTGCGGAACAGGCCGGGCGTGACCAGCGGGTCCTTGCCCGACCCGGCGCGGCGGGACTCGTAGCGGCCGAACACGGCGAACACCACGATCGAGGCCGCCATCGACACGAACGTCCACGCCGGCCAGCCCAGGTCGCGGCCCTGGATGAGCGGGAAGATCAGCAGGAACGCGGCCACCGAGACGAGCGCGACGCCGACGAGGTCGAGCTTGGTGGCGTTCGAGAGGCGGTATTCGGGCAGGAAGCGGATCGCGGCCAGCGCGGCGGCCAGGCCGATCGGCAGGTTGATCAGGAAGATCATGCGCCAGCCCGTACCGAAGAAGTCGGCGTCGACCAGCCAGCCGGCCAGCACGGGGCCGCCGACGGCCGAGATGGTCATGACCGGGCCGAACATGCCGAACGCCTTGCCCAGCTCCCGCGGCGGGAACATCTCCTTGATCAGCCCGAGGCCCTGCGGGATCATCACCGCGCCGAACAGGCCCTGCAACACCCGGCTGCCGATCAGCATCTCCGGGCCGGCCGCGACCCCGCACAGCAGCGAGGCGGCGGTGAAGCCGAGCGCGCCGATCACGAACATGCGCTTCCTGCCGAACAGGTCGCCAAGCCGCCCGCCGGTGATCAGGCCGACGGCCATGGCCAGGGTGTATCCGGCGCCGAGCCACTGCACGAGGCTGTCGGAGCCGCCCAGCTCCCGCTGGATCGTGGGGGCGGCGATCGTGGTCACGAGCGCGTCGAGCAGATCCATGACCTCGGCGGCCAGGATCACGAACAGCGCGACCCAGCGCCAGCGGTAGGGCTGGACCTCGGTCGTCGCCGCTGGGGCGGTGACTGTCATGGGGGACTCCTTCGATAACGGTGTTCTATGAACGAACGCTGTTCGCTACGAACACCGTTCTAGTAGCGAACATCGTTCGTGTCAAGTACAGTGTTCGCATGGAAGGTCGCAAAGACGGAGTCCCCGTGCCCCCGTGGCGCAAGTCGCGCAAGCCGGCGCAGGTCAGGCGGCAGCTCAGCCAGGAGCTGATCGTCGAGGCCGGGTTGCGGATCCTCGACGCCGAGGGGCTCGACGCGCTGAGCATGCGACGCGTCGCCCAGGAGCTCGACACGGGTCCCGCCTCGCTCTATGTGCACGTGGCCAACAAGGACGAGCTGCTGGAGCTGGTCTACGACCGGGTGCTCGGCGAGATCGAGCTGCCCGAGCGCGATCCAGGCCGCTGGAAGGAGCAGCTGCGCGCCTACGCCATGGAGGTGCACCGCGTGCTGGGCGGCCACGCGGACCTGGCGAGGGTGGCGCTGGCCAACATCCCCACGGGGGAGAACTCCATCCGCATCGGCGAGTTCGTCTTCGGGCTGCTGATCGAGGCCGGCATGTCCCCGCGGGAGGCGTCGCTGTCGATGGACCGGCTCTCGCTGTACGTCGTCGGCGACGCGTACGAGGGCTCCCTGCACTACGCGCGGATGCGCGCGGGCGGCTTCCAGGACAAGCAGGCGTATCTCCAGGCGTTCGTCGGCCAGATCGCCGACTACTACCGGGCGCTGCCGTCGGAGCGGTTCCCGCACGTGAGCAAGTTCGTGGACGACCTGATCGCCGACGACGGCGAGGAACGTTTCCGCTACGGCCTCGACCTGTTTCTCGACGGCATCGAAGCCCGCATGCCGTAGGCCCTTCCAGCGCCTTAGGCCGAATTGCCTAGGCCCCCCGCCCGATGTGCCGACCTGGGTCGACCCCGTAGCTTGCGGCTATGACTACGACTGTTGAAGGATCTACGGCCGCCCCGGTCAGCGTGATGTCCCCGCAGTACCGGGCGATCAGCGTGGGGCTGGTCGCGCTCGTGATGCTGGTGGCCTTCGAGGCGATGGCGGTGGCCACCGCGATGCCCGTCGTGGCCCGCGACCTCGGCGGCATGCACCTGTACAACCTGGCCTTCAGCGCCACCCTGGCGGCCAGCGTGATCGCGACGGTGCTGGGCGGGCGATGGAGCGACGTGCGCGGCCCGCTGCAGCCGGTCGCGGTGGGTGTGGCGGGCTTCGTGGCGGGGCTGCTGCTGGCCGGGTTCGCGCCGAACATGGAGGTGTTCGTCGCGGGCCGGTTCGTGCAGGGGCTCGGGGCCGGGTTGATCCAGGTCGCGTTGTACGTGCTGGTGGCCAGGGTCTATCCGGGGGCCATGCATCCCAAGGTGTTCGCCCTGTTCTCGGCCGCCTGGGTGGTGCCGTCGATGGTCGGCCCCGCGATCGCCGGTTTCGTGGCCGAGAACGCCGACTGGCGGTGGATCTTCCTCGGCGTCTCCCTGATCGTCATCCCGTCCGCGCTGCTGCTCTGGCGCGGCACCGCCGCCCGGGCGCTGCAGGACGGCATCGCCGAGCCCGCCCCCGGCCTCGGCCGCAAGCTCGTCTGGGCCACGCTGACCGCCGTCGCCGCCGCCCTGATCCAGTACGGCAGCGCGCTGAAGCTCGCCGGCCTGCCGCTGCTCCTGGCCGGCGTCGTCCTGCTGGCCGTGGCCCTGCCCAAGCTGCTGCTGCCCGGCTCGCTCAGGGCCGCGCCCGGCCTGCCCACCGCCCCCGTGCTGCGCGGCCTGGTCTTCGGCTCGTTCACCGCGGCAGAGGTGCTCATCCCGCTCATGCTGAAGAACGAGCGCCACATGACCCTCACCGAGGCTGGCGTCGTGCTCACGATCGGCGCTCTCGGCTGGTCCACCGGCTCCTGGATCAAGGGCCGCGGCACGGTCAGCCACCTCACCGCCATCCGGGGCGGCGCCGCCATGATCGCCGTCGGCATCGCGATGGTGGCGCTGGTGCTGGTCGACTCCGTGCCGATCGCGGTCGCGTACGTGGCCATGGCCATCTCGGGGCTCGGCATCGGCGCGTTGCACCCCACGGTGTCCGTCCTGGTGCTGGAGATGTCGAACGAGGGCGAGGAAGGGAAGAACACGGCGGCCCTCGGCGTGGGGGAGTCGGTGTTCACCGTGGTGGCCGTGGCGGTCAGCGGCGCCCTGTTCACCGCCACGGCGGAGAACTACGGGATCGGGCTCGCGTTCGCCGTCGTACTGGCCGTGCTGGCCTTTCTGCTGGCCCCGCGTTTTGTCCGCGTCTCGCGAGCAGGCACTATGGAAGGGACTGCGGGAACCGCGTCATAAAGGGGGATACATGCCGCGAGTGCGGGAGCTTGAGGTCTTCCGGCTGGTCCTGCCGTTCGGCAGGAGGTCGGAGACCCTGCTCGTGAAGCTCACCGACCACGGCGGTATGACCGGCTGGGGCGAGGCCATCTCACCCCAGCCCAAGACCTGGTCCAGGCTGGAGGAGACGCTGGCCGCCCTGCTCATCGGGGTCGACTGGGAGCACCCCGACACCGTGCCGAGCGGCGACTCCGCGGTGGACATGGCCTGCTGGGACCTGTGGACCAGGATGCGCGGCGTGCCGCTCGCCGAGGCGATCGGCGGCACCCGCACCTCGCTCATCGCCACCGTCCGCCTGACGCCCGACCCCTCCGTGGAAAGCCTCGTGGCCCGGGTCAACCAGCAGGTCTGCGCCGGATACGGGCACGTCACGCTGGACATCCGGCCCGGATGGGACGTCGAGCCGGTACGCGCGGTGCGGCAGGCGTACCCGGCGCTGACCCTGGCCGTCGACTGCGGCAACGCCTACTCCGACCTCGGCCAGCTCGTCGCGCTCGACTCCTACGGCCTGGAGGTGATCGAGCGGCCCTTCCCCGTGGCCGACGTCTACGCGCACGCCTCGCTGCAGGACCAGGTGGCCGCCTCGGTCGCGGTCGAGGCCGGCTCGACGGGGGAGCTGGACGACTACCTGACGTTGCGGGCGGCGAAGGTGCTGCTGCTGCGGCCCGCGGCGTTCCCGTCGCTGACGGAGGCCCGCCGGGCGCACGACCGGGCCGCGGCGGCGGGCTGGGACATCCAGTGCGCGGGCGGCCAGGGGGCGGGGCTGGCCAGGGCGGCCACGGTGGCGGTGGCGAGCCTGCCCGGGTGCACGCTGCCGTGCGACGTGACGCAACCGCCGCGCCAGAACCAGATCGTCACGCCGATCGTGGGCGCCAACGCCGGCGTCATCGCCGTCCCCCTCACCCAGTCCGGGCTCGGCCACGACGTCGACGAGACCCGGCTGCGCAGGATGGCCAAGGACACGTTCTACGTGTGACGCCTGCGTGATCTCGTTCGCCCTGCCCGCACCCCACACCCGGCGTCTGCGCCCTGATCCCCCTGGTCGACGTGGCGCTGCGGCGCAAGGGCTGCACGCACGAACGCGTGTTCGCTCAGCGCGTGCTCGTCGGCCCGCTCGGCGACCGGGTGGACCTGGTAGAACTGGCCGCGAGGGCAGAACGAGGGGAGCCGTACGGGCTCCCGCTGGGAGCGGCGATGACGGGGAAAGATCCGGACGAGGACGCCATCCGGCTGGCCGGCGAGTCGCTGGCGGCGGGCGACCCGACCGGCTGGTTCGAGCGCCTCTACGCCGAGTCGGCGACCGGCGACGCCATCGTCCCGTGGGACTCGCGCTCCCCGCACTTCCTGCTGGTGGAATGGGGCTCCGAGCAGGCCGGGCGCGGGCGGGCGCTGGTGGTGGGGGCGGGGCTGGGAGACGACGCCGAATATGTGGCGGAGCTCGGCTACGAGACGGTCGCGTTCGACGTGAGCGAGTCGGCCGTCCGGCTCGCCGAGCAACGCTTTCCCGACAGCGGCGTGCTCTACCAGGTCGCCGACCTGCTGGACCCGCCCGCGCAGTGGCATCGCGCCTTCGACCTGGTCGTCGAGGTCATGACCGTGCAGGCCCTGCCGGAGGCGCTGCATGAGCGGGCCATCACCGCGGTCGCCGAGTTCGTGCGGCCCGGCGGCACACTCCTGGTGATCGCCTCCGGGAGGGAGGAGGGCGGGCCGGTGTTCGCGCCGCCGTGGCCGCTGACCCCCTCGGAGATCGCGGCCTTCGCGGCGGAAGGGCTGGAGACGGAGAAGATCGACGACCTGCGCGACGGCGAGCGCCACCGCTGGCGGGCCACTTTCCGCCGCCCCGCCTGAGCTCTATATCCCGATCGAGCCGGACCGCAGGTTGTCCCCAAGGATCTCGGCCAGGCCGTAGAAGTGGCTGCCCGCCGAGATGAGGGCGTCGCGGATGCTGTGCGCCCGCTCGGCCGCCCCTTCCCACGGGGTGCCGGCGACGATCGGGGCGAGGGCCGAGACCAGGGCGGCGGTGGCGAGCAGGTGAGCGCGGCGGCGCATGCGAACCTCCTGAAGATGACGACTTTCGCCCAGGAGATCACGAGCGGGTCCCGCACGGCCGCGCCGCCACAGGGGCACGGCGGGTTCTTTACCGAAGGTCCGCGGAAGGCCTAGGCCTTCAGACGGGGCTTGCGGCCAAGCGTGATGGTTGCCTGAATCACCAATATTATGGACTTGCGAGTCCATTTTTCTGTCCATACGTTGACAGCTGTCCAGTGGATGCCCAGACAGTGAGAGAAGGTTCCCCATGCACGCGATCTTCGTAGGCAATTACGGCGGCCCAGAGGTCATGACCTGGACCGAACTGCCGGACCCGGTGCCGGGCCCGGGAGAGGCGCTCGTCCGGGTCGGCGTCGCAGGGGTGAACTACATGGACACCGGCGCCCGCACGACGCCCCTGCCCGGCTGGTCGATCCCCACCGTCCTGGGAGTGGAGGGAATGGGGTACGTCACCGCCCTCGGTGGCGGCGTACTGGACCTTGCCGTTGGGGATCGCGTCGCCTGGTACTACCACAAGGGCAGCTACGCGGAGCAGGTCGCTGTCCCCGCGGACTCCCTGGTGAAGGTCCCCGAATACGTGGATGACGAGACAGCCGCCGCGGTGATGATGCAAGGGCTGACTGCCAACCACTTCACCACCGAGACCTATCCGATCAAGCCGGGTGACACGGCCGTCGTGCACGCCGCCGCCGGCGGGGTCGGGCTCATGCTGACCCAGATGATCAAGGCCAGGGGTGGCGCCGTCATCGGCCTGGTCTCCCGTGAGGAGAAGGTCGCCATCGCGAAGGAGGCCGGCGCCGACCTCGTCCTGGTCTCCAGCGGTGGTGGCTTCGAGGACCGGGTGAAGGACCTCACCGGCGGCGAGGGCGCGCACGTCGTGTACGACGGCGGCGGAGCACCGACGTTCCGCTCGTCGCAGCTGGCCCTGCGCCGTCACGGCGTGCACGCCTACTACGGTCCCTTCATGGGCGTCCCCTCGCTCACCCCGATGGAACTGCCCAGCAGCATCCTGCTGTCCTACCCGACCGTCGCCGACCATGTGCCCACGCGTGACGCGCTGCTGGAGCGCACTGCCGAGGTCTTCGACTTTGTCAGGAAGGGACAGCTGAAGCCGCGCATCGGAGAACGCTACGCCCTCGCGGACGCGGCGCGGGCGCACGAGGACCTCGAATCACGCCGTACGACAGGAAAGCTGCTGCTCCTGCCCTGACGGCGACGTGGACTGGCCGTCTTCAGCCGCCCGCAGCCGCATGATCCCCCAGTCGAGCGCGGCCCGCAGATGAGTGGACTCCCCGGTGGACAACATGATCGACACACCGCCCTGGACCGCGGCGAGCAGGGCGGCGGCGGTCTCGTCCACATCGAACGACATCGGCAGCCGGCCGTTTCGCTGCAACGCCCTGATGCCTTCGGCCAGAGCCTCCTGCCACTTCCTCAGCAGTTCGACGACGATGCCCCGCGCGCCCGGCGTGGACCGCCCGACCTGCAGGAACAACGAACCCAGCGGGCACTGGTCCCCCTGCGACTCGTAGCGCTCCACGACGGCGTCCCGCCACCGGTACCAGGCGTCCCAGGAGTCGAGACACCCCAGGTGCGGCTGCTGATCGTCCAGCACCCTATCGGCCTCGTACTGCGCGACCGCGAGCAACAACGCGTCCTTCCCGTCGGGGAAGTAGTGGAAGAGCTGGCTCTTGCTCGTGCCGGTCCGCAGCCGGATGTCATCCAGGGTCGTGATCGCCACCCCCTGCTCCCGCAGGACCTCGGCGGCGCCTTCGACGATACGCGCCCGCGTGGCCTGCCCTTTCGGTGTCAGGGCACGTTGCATGGTTCCACTCCAAATTGGACTGATGGGTTCATTCCATGACGAGTGTAGCCACGGCGGGAGTCGCCTCCCCGGCAACCGAGCTAGGTCAAGGCGGCTTCCAGGAGGAGGGTGCCGGCTCCTCGCAAGGCCGCGTCCCGGCCCGCCCTTGCCGGGGCTATCTCCAGGTCTCTGGTCGCCAAGGGTAGGCAGCGTTCCCATACCGCTGCTCTGATCGAGGTGATCAAGGGTTCGGCCGCCGACAAACTGCCCCCCACCGCCACCACGTCCGGGTTGAAGAAGTTCACCAGGACGGTCAGGACCTCTCCTATGCGGCGGCCCGCGTTGCGTATCAGACTGGTGGCTTCCGGGATGGCGTCGTTGACCAGGGTGACGATGTCGGCTGGGCGGGTCACCGCGATCCCGGCTTCGGCCAGGGTGGACATCAGGGCGGCGCCGCTGGCGTAGGCCTCCAGGCAGTCCGGGTGGCCGCAGGCGCACAGGATCGAGGAGTCCGAGCGGACCCTCACATGGCTGATGTCCCCGGCCGCGCCTCTGCCTCTGTGCAGGTGGCCGTTGACTATGACGCCGCAGCCGATGCCCGTGCCTGCCTTCACCACCATGAGGTTCTGGCTGCCCGGCCACCACCGCGCCTCGCCCGCGGCCATCAAGTTGGCGTCGTTCTCCACGAGGATCGGGAGGTCGTAGCGGGTGGCGAGGTGGTCGGCGACCGGGAACTCGTTCCAGCCGGGCATGCGCGACGGGGTGACCACGCGCCGGGTCGCCGGGTCCACCGGGCCGGGGATGCCGGTGCCCACCCCGCGCAGGGGCACCGAGGGTGGTACGTGTTCGGCCAGCAGGACGTCGAACGCGTCCGCGATGCGGTCCAGGGTGGCCTGCGGGCCGTCGGCGATCTCGCACGACTGCTCGACGATCACGAGCGGGGTGCCGCTGAGGTCCAGCAGACCCAGTCGTACGTGGTGGGCGCCCAGGTCGGCGACCGCCAGCACGCCTGCCTCGGGGGAGAGGCGCAGGCGGCGGGGGCGGCGGCCGCCTCGGGAGGTGCCGGAGCCCTCCTCGGCCAGGAGGCCCGCGTCTATGAGCTCCTCGACGCGGAGTGAGACGCTGGACGCGGCCAGGCCGGATAAGCGGGCCAGGTCGGCGCGTGACTCGGCCCTGCCGGTGGCGACGAGTCGCAGCAGGTCTCCCTGTGCCCCCTGCACGGGCAGCCGCTGGTTCATGTCAGATACCTACCATGTCCGGACTTACGCCGACAACCTATTGACTTGCTACGAAATTTCCCACTACGGTCCCGCTTATCTTCGAAATCGAAGGAAGTGAGCTGTTCATGAAGAGGTTTGTCGCCGTCGCCGCCATCTCCCTGTTAGCCCTGGCGGCCTGCGGTGAGTCGAGCAGCCCAGCCGTGCCGGGGGCGGTGGAGTCCAAGGCCGACGTGCTGGCCAAGGCACCGGTCGCGACCGCGGCCGAGCTCCTGCCCGGCTCGACCATGGAGAAGATCAAGCAGCGCGGCGAGCTCCTCGTGGGCGGTTCGCTGGACGCGCCCCTGCTCTCCCAGCAGAACCCGGCCACCGGCGAGATCGAGGGGTTCGACGCGGAGATGGGCAGGGCGCTGGCCAAGTACATCCTCGGCGAGCCCAAGGTCAAGATCGTCAACTCGGCGTCGGAGACCCGGGAGGCGCTGCTCGCCAACGGGACCGTGGACGTGGTCTTCCAGACGTACACGATCACCGAGGAACGGGCGAAGCAGGTGGCGTTCGCGGGCCCGTACTACACCTCGGGGCTGACGATCGCGGTCAAGAAGGGCACGACGGGCATCGCCAAGCCGGAGGACCTGAACGGCAAGAAGGTCCTGGCGGGCGCGAACACCCCGGCCATCCCCGCGATCAAGAAGCTGGCGCCGCAGGCGGAGATCATCACGTTCGGCAGTGACCCCGAATGCATCCAGGCGCTCAAGCAGGACCGGGGCGTGGCGTACGTACAGGATGAGACGATCCTCATCGCCGACGCCCAGAAGGATTCGTCGATCCAGATCGTGACGAAGCCCTTCACCGTGGACCCGTACGGGATCGGGCTCAAGCACGGCGACGACCAGTTCAAGGCCTTCACCAACGCCTGGCTGAAGAAGCTGCAGGACGCCGGCGTCTGGCAGGACATCTGGAAGAAGTCCATCGGCACCGTCGTGACCGGCGAGGCACCTCAGCCGCCGCAGATCGGTTCGGTCCCGGGGTCCTGATGCCCGTTCTCCTCGAGCACCTGCCCGAGTTGTGGCAGGGGCTGATCGTGACGTTCCAGCTCACCGCCGTGTCGTTCGCCGGCGCGGCGGTGCTGGGGGTGCTGGTCTGCGCCCTGCGCGTCAGCCCGGTACGGGTGTTGCGGGCCCTCGGCACCGCGTACGTGGAGGCGTTCCAGAACCTGCCGCTGCTCGTGCTGCTCGTCCTGGCCGTCTTCGGCCTGCCGGAGATCGGCATCCAGGCCGACCTGCTGGTGACGGCGTTCATCGTCATCGCCGTCTACGAGGCCGCGTATATCGGCGAGGCCCTGCGTTCGGGCGTGAACTCCGTTCATAAGGGCCAGGGCGAGGCGGCACGGGCGATCGGGCTGACGTTCGGCCAGTCGTTGCGGCACGTCATCCTGCCGCAGGCGCTGCGCACGGTCGTGCAGCCGCTCGGCAACATCTTCATCGCCACGACCATGAACACCTCCCTCGCCGCGGCCGTCGGCGTCGTCGACCTGACCGCCGCCGCGAACCGGGTGAACCTCGTCGAGGCCCAGCCGATCCCGATCTTCGTGGGCGCGGGCCTGGCGTACGCGCTGATCGCCGCCGCCGCCGGCTTCGTCACCGGCAGGCTCGAACGCAAGCTGGTGATCCTGCGATGACCGTCCTGTTCGACGAGCCGGGGCCGAAGGCGAAGCGGCGCATCCGGGTCGCCACCGTCCTGGGCGCGCTGGCCGCCGTCGCGCTCGCCGTGCTGGCCGTGCGGCAGTTCGCGGCGAACGGGCAGCTCGACGCCGCCCGCTGGCAGCCGTACGCGACCTGGCCCATGTGGCGATATCTCCTGACAGGTCTGTGGTCCACGTTCCTGGCGGCCGTCGTGTCCGCGGCCCTGTCGATGGCGTTCGGCCTGGTCCTGGCCCTGGGACGGCTCTCGCCGCGGGCATGGGTGCGCGGCCCGGCCACCGCCTATGTCGAGGTGGTCAGGACGATCCCGGCGTTGCTGCTGGTGTACGTGGTGCTGTTCGCGCTGCCGCGCTACGGGCTGGACCTGCCGCTGTTCTGGAAGCTGACGGTGCCGCTGACGGTCTCGAACGCGGCCGCCTTCGCCGAGATCTTCCGCGCCGGCATCAACTCCATCGAACGCGGCCAGACCGAGGCGGGCCTGGCCGTCGGCCTCACGCGGTTCCAGACGATGCGCCTGATCGTGTTGCCCCAGGCCGCCCGCCGCGTGTTGCCGTCGATCGTGAGCCAGTCGGTCGGCCTGCTCAAGGACACCTCGCTCGGCTTCGTCGTCAGCTACGGCGAGTTGCTCTACAGCGGCAAGGTCCTGGCCGCCTACAACGGCCTGCTCATCCAGACGTACCTGGTCGTCGCGCTGGTCTACCTGGTGGTCAACGCGTCGTTGTCCAAGCTGGCCCGCACGCTGGAGGCCCGCCAGCCCGCCACGCTCAGAAGGAGACCCGCAGGTGCCTGAACTCGTCGCGCTCGCCGAGGTGATCCGCTCGGGATTCGTGGAGAGCGTCCACTACGGCAGCGCCGTCGGCCTCGGCCCGTCGGGGCGCGCCGAGGTGGCGCTCGGCCGGGTGGACGCGCCGGTGCTGCCACGCTCGTCGGCGAAGCCGTTCCAGGCGCTGGCCTGCCTCACTGCGGGCGCCGGAGCTCGGGCCCTGGCCGGGCCGCGGCTGGCCATCGCGGCGGGCAGCCACACGGGCGAGGACTTCCACGTACGCCTGGTACGCGAGCTGCTCGACGACTACGGCCTGGACTTCGCCGCGCTGGCCTGCCCGCCGTCGTGGCCGGAGGACCAGGCCACCATGTACGAGCTGATCAGGCAGGGCCAGGACGTCTCCCGCGAGCGCATGAACTGCTCCGGCAAACACGCCGCCATGCTCGCCGCCTGCGTGGCCAACGGCTGGGACGTCCCGTCGTACCTGTCGGCCGCTCATCCCCTGCAGCTCCAGGTGCGTTCGGTCACCGAGGAACTGGCGGGGGAGAAGGCCGCGCACGTGGCGGTGGACGGGTGCGGGGCGCCGCTGTTCGGGTTGTCGCTGACGGGGCTGGCGCGGGCCGTGCAGGCTCTGGTGCTGGCCGCGCCGGGCAGCGCGCCGCGCCAGGTCGCGGACGCGATGCGCGAGCACCCCGAGTACGTCGGCGGCACCGGCCACCAGAACACCGAGCTGATGCGGGCACTGCCGGGCGCCCTGGCCAAGGGCGGCGCGGAGGGCGTGCTGGTCGTGGCGCTGGCGTCGGGCCACTCGGTGGCGGTGAAGGTCATCGACGGCAGCCCGCGCGCCACGACGGCCATCGCCCTGGCCGTGCTGCGCCAGATGGGGTGTGACGTCACATCTGCGGCGGCGTTCGAGACCGTGGACGTACTCGGCGGCGGCGTACCGGTGGGCCGGATCGTCGCCAGGTCATAGACCCCCGGCTCCGCAGCCTTCCGTGAGGCCCTTGGCCGGGTTCTGGCTGGGTTGTTTCGCAGGCTTCTTCGGGGACTTCTTCGGCGAAGGTGAAATCGACGGTGAAGGGTCGGCGGAGGCCGTGGCGGCGATGGCCGGGTTCGGGCGGGAGGAGTCGCGGATGGCTTTCGTGGCGATGTCGCGGATCTTCGCCCAGTCCGGGTAGCCGGTGTTGATCAGCGGGGGCACGAACTGCACGCTTGACACCTTGGCGTTCTTGACCTTCAGCGCCAGCGGCACCAGGTCCTTGAGCATCGGCCGCGGGATGTCGGTCCTGATCAGCTCCTTGGTGGCCAGCGCGATCTTGTTGAACCTGGTCAGCACCGTGCCCGGGTCCGCCTGGTCGAGCAGGGCGCCGAGCACGCACCGCTGGCGGCGCATCCGGGTGAAGTCGTCGCTGTAGGTGCGCGAGCGGGCGTACCACATCGCGTCCGCGCCCTTGAGCTTGCGCGTGCCGGCCTTGACCAGGCCCTCGTTGTACTTGCCGAACACCACGTCCTGCTCGACGGTGATCCTGATGCCGCCGATGGCGTCGATGAGGCGGGCGAAGCCCCACATGTTCACCAGGGCGTACCAGTCGACCTTGACGCCGAGGGTGTAGCCGATCGTGTCCATCAGCACCTTGGGGCCCTGGTGCTGCTTGCCGCCGAAGATCTCCGGGTGCGCGTCGGCGTACTCCCAGACGCTGTTGAGCAGGTCGCTGCGCCCGCCCGCGGCGTCGGGCGGCAGCCGGAACCCGCTGGGGAAGCGCTGGGCCATCGGCGTGCCGGGGCGGAAGCGCACGTCCTCCAGGTTGCGCGGCAGGCTGAACAGCACGGTGTTGCCGGTCTTCACGTCGATGGTGGCCAGGTTCATGCTGTCGGTACGCACGCCGATCCGGTTGTCGTCGGCGTCGCCGCCCAGGAGCAGGATGTTCACCCGCTGCCGCCCCGCCCACGGGTCCTCCGGCTTGTCCTGGGCCGCCGGAGGGGAATCCTCGTCGGGCGGCGTGTCCTGGAAGATGCCGTTGAGCGCCTGCTGCGAGGTCCACACGATATTCCCGACCACCCCGAACGGCACCACCACCACGACCGCCAGCAGCCCCGCCACCGTGCCGGTGAGGATCTGCCCGGTCTGCGGCAGCCGCCCGGGCCGCAGCACCACGAACGAGTGCACGATCAGGGCGAACCACGCCATCCCCAGCACAGCGGCGCCCACGATGATCGCCGTCATCCAGGAGTTCTCGGTCAGCGAACCCAGCAGGTTGTCGGTCGTCAGCACCAGGGCGAGCAGCGCCAGCAGCCCGGCCGCGTAGCAGGAGATCAGGACGAGGCCGGTCTTGCGCCAGCCGGCGCGCAGATGAGCGGCCCCGGGGGCCAGTGCGCCCAGCACCAGCCAGCCGAGGACCGCTCCGGCGCTCACCGGTTCCTTTGCCTGCACGCCATCCCCGTTTCCCCGAACTCCACCGTAGGTGATCCGCCACGTGAGCTGGGCCGTTGGACGCGGCCCACCTTAGGTATGAATTGAGGCGGCAGCCTACGCACTGAATACGAAATATGTCTTTATCGGAGGGTGAACATCAGTAACCGAATAAGATTCGGGGCATGGCCTTCTCTGACATCGAGTACGGCGTGGCCGATCGGGTGGCCACGATCACATTGAATCGTCCGGTGCGGCTCAACGCCTTCACCTTTGCCATGCGTGGAGAGTTGATCGAGGCATTCGACCTCGCGGACGCCGACGACGCGGTGGAGGGCGTGACGGCGTTCCTGGAGAAGCGGCCGGCCGAATTCCCATGAAGGCCAGCGCCGACCTGCCACCCGGGGTGCCCTCCTGGCCGGACACTCCCTATCGTGTCTAGCATGTACGAGATCACCGTGCTCCCCCTGCCGGACGACTTCGAGGGCGAGGTCGTCGCGACGCTGGTCTCCAGGACGGCCGGGTCCCGCCGGGCGGTGCTCTACCTGCACGGGTTCACCGACTATTTCTTCCAGGACCACCTGGCCGCGCACTACATCGATCGCGGCATCGACTTCTACGCGCTCGACCTGCGCAAATACGGGCGCTCGCTGCTGCCGCACCAGACCAGGGGCCTCATCAGGAGCGTAACCGACTACTTCCCCGAGATCGACGAGGCCGTCCGCGTCATCAGGCAGGATCACGACGAGCTGACGATCAACGCCCACTCGACCGGCGGCCTGATCGCGCCCCTGTGGGCCGACCGGGTCCGCGGCCGGGGCCTGGTGCAGGGTCTCGTGCTCAACAGCCCGTTCTTCGACCTGAACGTGCCCACGCCGCTCCGCCTGGCCGCCGACCTGCTCAGGACGCCGCTCTCGTACACCCGCAGGGCGCTTCCCCTGGGCATCAGCACCGTCTACGGGCAGACCCTGCACCGCAGCGAGCAGGGCGAGTGGGACTACGACCTGGAGCTCAAGCCGCTGGCCGGGTTCTCGGTGCACGCCATGTGGCTGGCCGCCATCCGCCGCGCGCAGCGGCGGCTGCACGCGGGGTTGGCGGTGGACGTCCCGGTCCTGGTGCTGGCCTCGTCCACCGGGCTGCGGGTACGCGACTTCGTGCCGGAGGCGCGCTCTGCCGACGTCGTGCTCGATCCCCGGCAGATCGCCCGCTGGTCCACCGCGCTCGGGCCGCACGTCACGTGTGTGCGCATCGCCGACGGCGTACACGATCTGGTGTTGTCCGCGGAGCCGGTGCGCAAGCAGGTGTTCGCCGAGCTGGACCGCTGGATGAACGCTTTCGTCTACCAGGGGAACGAGAACAACCCGTAGTAGGCCGCCGCCACCATCAGCAGGCCGGTGCCGCCGAGCACGCCCGCGACCGCCACGTGCTGCCAGCGGCTCGGCTGCATGCCCTCGCGCAGCGCCGCCACGAACGCCGCCACCGCCGTGACCTCCTGGATCAGCATCAGCACGGCCAGCACGCGCACGACCAGCCAGCCGGCCAGCACGGCCGGCCAGGCGCCCGCCTGGTTGATCGAGAACATCACCAGCACGGTGATGAACGCCCCCACCGACACCAGCAGGCCGAGGCTGGTCCACGCCATCCTGACCAGCCGCCGCCGGATCGGCGGCCACAACCGGGCGTTCGTGTCGACGGGGGTGCGGGGACGGCCGCGCAGGCGTACCACCATGGCGGCCACGGGGCCCGCCACGTAGCCGACGGCGGCCAGGCAGATCGTCAGGCCGAGCATCGTGCCGCCCGCGTACCAGGGGGCGGCGGGCACGTCGCTGGCCTCGAACCGCTGCACCGGCGTGGCCCCCGCCATGTGCACCGCCGACTTGGCCGTGCCGGGCAGGCCCTTGATCCAGTTGGTGAGCGTCTCCAGGTAGCCCTTGGTGAACTCGCCGCCGTTGACCCGCATGGCGTGATCGCCCTTGGCCATGAACCGGATCGTGTAGTTGTCGTTGCCCGCCTTGTGCAGGGCCGTGACGAGCGCCTGGGTGGATTCGACGAAGGGGATCGAGGGGTCGGTCGTGCCGTAGAACGCCAGGACCGGTTGCTTGATCCGGCTTAACGCGGGCATCGCGTCGTAACGCAGGAAGTTGAAGCCGACCCCGCCCATCGCCCTGGTCAGCAGGTCACGCGAGCCGATCGGGGCGCGCAGCCGGAGCAACTGCTCGTTCAGGGCCCAGGCGACCTGGCGGAGCGGGGAGACGTTCGGCGACGACACCAGCACGATGAATCCCACCGCCGAGCTCTTGGCGGCGGCGATCGGCACCACCCAGCCGCCCTCGCTGACGCCCCACACCCCGATGCGCGTGGGGTCCACCTCGGGGACTGTGCGCAGGTATTCGACCATGCGCAGGGCGTCGTCGGCGAGCAGCCCGAAGTCCCTGTCGCGGAAGTTGTAGCCGATCGTGCGCTTGTCGAACGCGATCGTCACCACCCCCGCCTTGGCCAGGAACTCGGCCTGCGGCGTGAACTCGGTCCGCGACCCGTTCCCCGACCCCGACACGAACACCATCGCCGGATGCCGCCCCGGCGTGAGCGGCGTCCGGAGCGTGCCGAACAGGCGCTGCCCCTCCGCGGGGACGGAGATCTCCTGCCTGCGGATGGTATCGACGGCCACCACCGGCGCCAGCTCGCGTGCCGGCTGCGCCGGGATCGACTGGAAGGCTGGATCCACCTTGAGCGGCGGCGGGTCGAACGCGGGTGGCAACACGTATCCGACCGTCGCGAGAGCCACCAGCGCCAGACCGGCGGCGACGCTCAAGGTGCCACGGCCAGTGCGCATTGGCCTCCCCGTCTGCGTTGGTTTGCCCGCCGATCTTCCAGCCTACTCCCGGCGCGTGGGACAGGAGAGCCCGCATTTGTCGGTGAGAGCTGTTAGCTTCCTGCGACATGCGGATCCTGCACACCTCCGACTGGCATCTGGGTCGATCCTTCCACCGCGAGAGCCTGCTCGCGGGGCAGGCGGCGTTCGTCGACCACCTGGTGGAGACGGTCCGGGCCGAGCGGGTCGACGTGGTGGCGGTCGCGGGCGACGTCTACGACCGGGCGCTGCCGCCGGTGGACGCGGTCGCCCTGCTCGACGAGGCGCTCGCCCGCCTGCGCGGCGCCGGGGCGCGGGTGGTGCTGATCAGCGGCAACCACGACTCGGCTCTGCGGCTCCGCTTCGGCTCCGCGCTGTTCGAGGCGGCGGGCGTGCACGTGCGCACCTCGCCCGACCAGTCGTGGGAGCCGGTGCTGGTGGACGACGTGGCCTTCTACGGCATCCCCTATCTGGAGCCCGAGCTGGTCCGCGTTCCGTGGGAGCTGCCGGACCGCAGCCACACGGCCGCGATCTCGTACGCGATGGGGCGCATCAGGTCTTCTTCGGTACGCCATCGCGCCTGCGTGGTGTTGTCCCACTGCTTCGTGACCGGGGGGCAGGCCAGCGACAGCGAGCGCGACATCAGCGTGGGCGGCGTGGCCCACGTGCCGTTGCCGGCCTTCGACGGGGTGGACTATGTGGCGCTCGGGCATTTGCACGGGCGGCAGCGCATGTCGGAGACGGTGCGCTATTCGGGGTCGCCGCTGGCCTACTCGTTCTCGGAGGTCGGTCACGTCAAGGGCTCCTGGCTGGTCGAGCTCGGCTCGGGAGTGGAGTTCGTGCCGGCCCCCGTTCCCCGCCCCGTCGGGCGGTTGCGCGGGGAGCTGGCGGCGCTGCTGACCTCGCCGGAACACGCCTCCGTCGAGGATCATTGGCTGCAGGTCACGCTGACCGACGCCGTCCGCCCCAAGTCCGCCATGGACCGGCTGCGCGCCCGCTTCCCCCACACCCTCGCCCTCGCCTTCGACCCGGTCGGCGCCGCGCCCGCCGCCCAGCCCGTACGCCTCAGCGGGCGGCCCGAGGCGGAGGTGGCTCTCGATTTCGTCAGGGAGGTTCGCGGCGAGCCTGCCGCACCTGAGGAGGAAGACCTGCTAAGACAGGCCATCGAGGCATCGAGGGTGAAGGAGACGATGGCATAGATGCGGCCGCACCGGCTCTCGCTCACGGCGTTCGGGTCCTTCCCCGGCGCTGAGACCGTCGACTTCGACGCCTTGGCCGAGGCCGGACTGTTCCTCGTCCACGGGCCCACGGGGGCGGGCAAGACCACGATCCTCGACGCGCTCTGCTTCGCCCTCTACGGCCAGGTCCCGGGGCAGCGCAACAGCGCCCGCAGCCTGCGCTGCGACCACGCCCCGCCCTCGGCCGGGCCCTCGGTCGCGCTGGAGGTGTCGATCCGCGGCCGGTTACTGCGCATCCAGCGCTCGCCGTCCTGGCAGCGTCCCAAGCTGCGCGGCACGGGGTTCACGGAGGAGAAGTCCAAGGTCGTCGTGTCGGAGTGGCACGGGTCCGACTGGCACGGCCTGACCACCCGGCTGGACGAGGCGGGCGATCTGGTGGGCGGGCTGCTCGGCATGAACGCCGACCAGTTCTGCCAGGTCGCGATGTTGCCCCAGGGGGATTTCGCCAAGTTCCTACGGGCCGATGGGGACGACCGCTCGAAGCTGCTGGAGCGCCTCTTCACGGTCAAGATCTTCACTCAGGCGGAGTCGTGGCTGGCCGAGCATCGGAAGCTGGCGTGGCGAGAGGCTCAGGAGCTCCGGCAGCAGGTGGACTTCGCGATCAAACGGGTGGAGGAAGCGGCGGGCGACGACCTGCACACCGCGCTCGCCACGCCCGACGCCGACCCGCCCACGCCGGATGCCGACCCCTTGGGCTGGGCGGGAGCGTTGCTCGACGCCGCGCGGGCCGTCGTGACGCGGGCGGCCGAGGAGCACGACACGGCCGGTCAGGCGTTGCGTTCGGCACGCCTGCGGTTCGACCGAGCCGCCTCGCTGGCCGACCGGCAGCGCCGCTACGCCGACGCGCTCACCCTGCGCCGCACCCTCGACGAACGCGCGGACGAACGCGCCGACCTGCAGGCCATCCTCGACGACGCCGCCAGGGCGGACCGCGTGCTGCCGCTGATCACGGCGGTCAGGCAACGCTCGGAGACGGCCACCAAGGCCCGCACCCTGGCCGCCGACGCCCTCGCCCGAGCCCGCCCCCTCCTCGCCACCACCCCACCCGTCCCCCACGCCGAGGTCCGCCCCTCGGCCGCGGAGCTCGCGGTACTGGAGCGGCAGCGGCAGACGGAGATCGCCCGGTTGTCCGAGCTGCTCACCGAGGAGGCCCGGCTGTCGGTGGTCCGGCGTGACCTGCTCCGCGTGGAGACGGAACTGGCCGAGCTGGTCGGCGCCGACGAGACCGGGGCCGGGCGGCTGGCGATCCTGCCCGGGCTCATCGAGCAGGCCGACGCCGAGCTGGCCGAAGCGCGCGTGGACGCCGCCAGGATCCCGGCGGCCCAGGCCGTACGCGATGCGGCCGCCGACCTGATCGAGATCGATGACGAGCTGGCCAGGCTGGCGGTGGAGCTCGACGCGCTGGCACAGCGCGAGGCCGAGGTGTCCGCCGCCGACGCCGAGCTCCCCGAGCGGCTCGCCGACGCGAACGCGGCCCTGGCAGAGGTACGCGCCGAGGCGGCGGCCATCCCGGCGGCCACCGCGAGTCTCGACGCCGCCAGGGCCGCATGGGAGGCCACCCACCGCCGCGAAGCCCTGGCCGTGGAGCTGGACGCGGCCGTCGCCGCCCACCAGATGCTCGTGGACCACGCCCAGACGCTGCGAGAACGCTGGCTCGACCTGCGCCAGGCCCGCATCGACGGCATGGCGGCCGAGCTGGCCCGCGACCTGTCCGCCGGCAGCCCCTGCGCCGTCTGCGGCTCCGACCACCACCCCCACCCGGCATCCGCGGCCCTCAGCGCCCCTTCGGCCGACGACGAGCACGCGGCCGAGACCGCCCACGAAGCCGCCCTCGCCGACCGGGAAGCCGCCGAACGCGCCCTCGCCTCGCTCGAGTCCCGGCATGCCGACGCAGTGGAGGCCACGGGCGACCTGGACGTCGACACCGCCGAGGAGCAGGTCCTGCGGGCCGAGGAGGAGCTGGCCCGCCTCCAGTCCGTGGCCGATCGGGAGCCCACCCTCGCCGCCGCGCTCGACCGCATCGAAACCGAACGCGAACGGGTCAGGGACCAGGCCAGGGAGATCGCCGAAGCGCTCGCCGCCCACCGCGCCCACCGCACCCACCTCGAATCCGAACGCGCCCGCCTGCGAACCCGCCTCACCCCCGAAGCCGCCGCCCCCGGTGCGGCCGTGCTCGCCGCCGCCGAACGGGAGTTGCGCAGGCTGGAGGCATCGGCGGCCAAGGAGCCCGGGCTGGCCGGGCAGGCGGCCGGGCTCAACCGCGAACGGCTGGAGCTGGAGGAGCAAGGTCGCCGGGTCGCCGCGCGGCTGGCCGCCTGCCGTACCAGACAGGAGGAGTTGAGCGGGGACGCCGGACGGCTCAGCGCGCGGCTGGATACGGCCCGCGGCGGCGACGCGACGCTCACCGCCCGTCTGTCCAGGCTGCACGATGAGGCCGAGCTGCTGCGGGAGGCCCTGGAGGCCACGCAGGCCGCGGTGGCGGCCGAAGACGAGCTGGACAGGGCCGGGCGGGCGGCCGAGGAGGCGGCGGTCGAGGCCGGATTCGGGGACGTGGCGGGCGCGGAGGCCGCGTTCAGGAGCCCGGCCGAGCGGGAGAGCAAGGCCGAGTCGCTGCGCCGGCTGGATGACGAGCATGCCGCCGTCACGAAGACGCTGGCCGATCCCGAGCTGGTGGCCGCCGCCGCAGAGCCAGCACCTGACCTGGCGGGGTTCGAGGCCGAGCGGGACGAGCTGGAGGCGGCGTACACGAGGCTGGCCAGCGTCCGCGACCGGGCCGTGGCCAGGGCGGGGCGGCTGGCGGAGCTGTACGGCGAGTTGTCCGCCCGCATCGAGCGCTGGCGTCCGGCGGCCGACCGGCACCGGCTGGCCGAGCGCATGGCCGCGCTGGCCAGCGGCACCTCCAGCGACAACCAGTGGAGCATGAGCCTGTCGTCGTTCGTGCTGGGGGAGCGGCTGCGGCAGGTGGTGGCCGCCGCGAACGAACGCCTCGACCACATGTCGGCCGGGCGCTACCTGCTGCGGCACGACCTGCGGAAGACGGCGGGGTCACGGGGGCGTTCCGGCGGCGGGCTGGGCCTGCGCGTGGCCGACGGCTGGACCGGCGTCGACCGCGATCCGGCGACGTTGTCCGGTGGCGAGAGCTTCATCACCTCCCTGGCGCTGGCGCTGGGGCTGGCCGACGTCGTCACGGCCGAGGCGGGTGGTGCGGAGCTCGGTACGCTGTTCGTGGACGAAGGCTTCGGCACCCTCGACGAGGACACCCTCGACAGCGTGCTGGACATCCTGGACGAGTTGCGTGACGGGGGACGCGCCGTGGGCATCGTCAGCCACGTCGCCGAGCTCCGCTCCCGGATCACCGCCCAGCTCAAGGTCACCAAGACCCGCACCGGCTCCACCCTCGCCTCCGTGGGGGTGACGTGAGTGCCGCGGCGCGATCTCGCGTAGATTGCTCGCACCGAACCCGTTAAGGAGTAGAGCTCATGCGCGTCGTTGTCACCGGAGCCCACGGCAAGGTCGGCCGGGCGGCCGTCAAGGCCTTGGCCGAGGCCGGTCACGAGGTCACCGCCGTGGACGTCACGCGCCCGGTCTTCGAACGGGACGAGCCCGGCGCACCCCGCTACCAGCAGGCCGACCTGACCGACGCGGGCCAGGCGTACGCCGTGGTGCGCGGGGCCGAGGCGGTCGTGCACGCCGCCGCCATCCCCGACCCCACCCACAACCCGCCGCACGTGGTGTTCCAGAACAACCTGATGGCCACGTTCAACATGATCGAGGCCGCGGTCCGGTTCGGCGTGTCGCGGTTCGTGAACATCTCCAGCGAGACCGTGCCCGGCTTCTTCTTCCCCGAGCGGCGCTTCCTGCCCGACTACGCGCCGGTCGACGAGGAGCACCCGATCCGGCCGCAGGACCCGTACGCGCTGGCCAAACACTTCGGCGAGCAGCTCATGGACGCCGCGGTACGCCGTTCGGACATCAGGTGCATCTCGCTGCGGCCGAGCTGGGTGCAGCACGAGGGCAACTACGAGCGCAATCTCGGCCCCCAGGTGCGCGATGCCTCCCTGGCCGGGGCGGGGCTGTGGAGCTACATCGACGTGTACGACCTGGCGGACGCGATCGTCCTGGCCACCGAGTCCGGCCTGCCCGGTCACGAGGTGTTCTACATCGCCTCGCCGGACAACGTGGGCGGGCGGGATTTCGCCGCGAGCCTGCGCGAGCATTTCGGCGACCAGATCGAGTTGCGCCCGCCGGCCCGCCAGGACGCCTCGGGCATCTCGTGCGCCAAGGCCCATCGCCTGCTGGGCTGGAACCCGAAGCGGTCGTGGCGCGACTACCTTGACGAGAACGGCCGGACCCGTCAAGGCTGATAACGCAACCACGTAAGGCGATGCGCGCCTGAAGGCTTCCAGTGCCGAGATCAGCCGAGGGAGGCGATCAGGTCCGGGAGGGTGGCCGGGTTGTGGAAGAGGGTGGCGCCCAGGCCGGCCAGGCGGGAGACCGGGGTGAGGCCGCCGGCGAAGGCGAGGCAGCGCATGCCCGCGCTCACCGCCGCCGTCACCCCGAACGGGCTGTCCTCCACCACCACGCAATGCTCCGGCGCCGCCCCCATCGTGGCGGCCGCGTGCAGGAACAGGTCGGGGGCCGGTTTGCCCTGGGCCACGTCCTCGGCGCTGAACACCCGGCCGTCGAACCGGCCGGCCAGTCCCGTGAGCTCCAGGCTGCGGCGGATCGTGGCGTGGCGGCCGTTCGAGGCCACGCAGCTCGGCACCGTGAGCTGGTCGAGAGCCGCCTCGATGCCGTCGACGGCGCACAACTCGGCCTTGACCGTGGCGACGTACTCGGCGTTGAGCTCCTCCCACCAGCCCGGCGGCGTCTCGCCCACCTGCTCGGCCCAGTATTCGTTCGTGCAGCCCACGAAACGCTCCGCGTATTCGGCCTCGTCGATCGACCAGCCCAGGCGCCGCAGCGCCGCCGTGCCCACGCGTACGGAGATGGGCTCGCTGTCGACGAGCACCCCGTCGCAGTCGAAGATGACCAGATCGACAGCCAAACCCGTTCCTTTCCGAAGATCGCGCAGGTGGTAGCGTCAGCGTATCGCTTCACAAGATGTCAGGCCGCATAGTGAGACATCGACGAAGACATCCCCCATGTCGCGTCTCGGCGATGGGTCGTGCTGAGCCTGCTCACCTGCGCGAGACGGGACTAATCCTTTGGATTCACCCCATACGGACGGCTCCGGGCGGCTAGGGTGATGGCGATTGCCACGCCCGTGAACAGAGCCGTGGCGCCCACGGCCGCGCTGATGCCTTCGGCCAGCGCGGCCGTACCATGTCCGGCCGTGGCGGCGGCGAAGATCGTGGTCAGGATGGCCAGCCCGAGCGAGCCGCCCGTCTGCTGCAGCGCCTGCATCAGGCCGGAGGCGGCGCCCGCGTCCTGAGGGGTGGTGCCGCTGAGGATCTTCGACGTCAGGGGTACGAACGTGAACCCCATCCCCGTGCCGAACGCGACCATGGGCAGCAGCACGCCGATGACGTGGCTGTCCGGGTCGGCCTGGGAGAGCCAGGTCAGGGCGATCGTGACCACGGCCAGGCCGGTCGCGGCCAGGGGCTTGACGCCGTACCTGGCCAGGAGGCGGGGCGCGAACCGGGACGCGACCAGCAGCCCGGCGACCAGCGGGAGGAAGGCCAGCCCCGTGACGAGGGCGCTGTAGCCGCGCACGTCCTCCAGGTACTGCGCCATGAAGAAGAACATCGAGATGCCCGCCGCGGGGACGAGCAACATGTTCAGGTACGCGCCCGCCCGCTCCCGATCGGCGAGCAGCCGCAGCGGCATGATGGGCTGCGGCGCCCGGCGCTCCACCGCCACGAACACGGCCAGCAGCACCACCCCCAGCGCGAACCCGCCCAGCGCCTGCCCGTCGGACCAGCCCGCCGACGAGACCCTGATCAGGGCGTAGACCAGCGAGGTCATGCCGAGCGTCGAGGTGAGCGCGCCGGTGAGATCGAAGCGGCCCGTGTGGCGCTCGGTCTCGGCCAGCCGGCGCGGGGCCAGGGCCACGATGAACAACCCGATGGGCACGTTGATGAACATCACCCAGCGCCATGACGCCCAGTCGGTCAGCACGCCGCCGAGGATCAGCCCCACGGCGGACCCGCCGCTGGTGGCCGCGGTCAGGATGCTGATCGCGCGGTCGCGGGGCCCGCCTTCCGCGAAGTTCCCGGCGATCAGCGCGTACGTGCCGGGCGCGGCGAACGCGGCCCCCAACCCCTGCAACGCCCTGGCGGCCAGCAACCATCCGGACGAGGGCGCGAACCCGCCCAGCAACGAGGCGGCGGTGAACACGGCGATCCCGGCGACGAACATCCTCCTGCGGCCGAGAATGTCCCCCGCCCTGCCGCCGAGCAGCAACAATCCGCCGAAGGCGAGAATGTACGCGTTGACCACCCAGGACAGGTCGGTACGCGCGATGTCCAGGTCGGCCGCCATGCGGGGGAGCGCGATGTTCACGATCGTGGCGTCGATCATGAGCATCAGCTGACAGGTGACGATGATGGCCAGGGCGATCCCTGACCCTTGCGCGGTGCGCACGGTCGTAGGCATAGGTGTCCCTTGCGGATAAGCTGGAATAAGAAAAGAGGAGGCCGCCTCCGGTAAATATACGGAGGTAGCCTCCGATTAGGCAAGGGGGTTGACCGTCATGCGTGCCGACGCGCGACGCAACTACGAGCGGCTGGTCGAGACCGCGCGCGACGCCTTCGCCGAGCGCGGCACCGAGGCGTCGCTGGAGGACATCGCCAAGGCGGCGGGAGTGGGCATCGGCACGCTCTACCGGCACTTCCCGACCAGGCAGGCGCTGCTGCGCGAGGTGCTGCGCGAGGGCATGCTCGCGATTCGGGGCAAGGGAGAGGAACTGCTGCTCACCTCGTCCTCACCCGAGGAGACGCTGGCCGAGTGGCTGCGCGCGCTGATCTGCCACACCGCCGCCTACCGCGGGCTGGCCGGCGAGATCATCGGCGGGCTGCGCGACGAGAGCTCGGAGCTGGCCGAGACCTGTGGCGTCATGGAGACGACGATGGCCGAGATTCTCGCGCGGGCTCAGGAGTCGGGCGCGGTCAAGCCGGAGGTGACTCCTGAGGACCTGCTCAAGGTGGTGAGCGCGCTCGCCTGGCTGTCCGAGCAGGGGGAAGGGGACTCGGAGCGGCTGTTCGGGATCATGTTCGACGGCCTGCTGCGGGGAGCCGTTCCGTCCAGGGGGTGACGTCAGGGGGCGTCGTATCCCGGGAAGAGCAGCGACAATTCGCGCGGGTAGGTCGCGATCAGGCGCAGCTCGTCGTCCGTGAGCGGCCGGCTCGTCATCGCGTTGCAGAGCTGGACCAGCCGGAACGCCAGGTCCTCGTCGCGGGCCTCGATCCCGAGCCCGTCCATGACGTGCCTGAACCCGGCCTTGCCGCCGTACTCGCCGGTCAGCACGACCCGCCCGTTCCGGGCGTGCCAGTCCTCGGGGAACGGGCCCAGCGTCGCCTCGTCGTACAGCTCGTAGTTGCCGTGGTCCTTCAGCGCGCCGTCGGCGTGGATGCCCGACTCGTGCGCGAACGCGTTCCGCCCCACCCCGACCTGGTTGTACGGCAGCGGCTGCCCGAGCGCGTAACTCGCCCACAACCCGAACCTGCGGGCCCACGACAGGTCGAGTTCGTCGCCGATCTCGGCGTTCAGCCCGAAGCCGTGCTCGAAGGCCAGGATGGTCGACAGCAGGTCGGCGTTGCCGGAACGTTCGCCGATGCCGTTCACGCAGGTGTTGATCCACGCGTCCTGCCCGGCGTCGAGGTCGCCGAGCGCGCCTGAGACGGAGTTGGCCACGGCCATGCCCAGGTCGTTGTGGCAGTGGGTCTCGACCGGCAGCGCGGTGGCCGAGGCCAGCTTGGCGAACCGCTCGCGGATCCTGTCGGGGGTGTCGCCGCCGATGGTGTCGCAGTAACGTACCCGGTCGGCGCCCGCCTGCTTCGCCGCCAGCGCGAACTCCAGCAGGAAACCGTCGTCCGTACGCGACCCGTCCTCCGCGTTCACCCCCACGGTCAGCGCGCCGGCGTCCTTCGCCACGCGGACCGCGGCGGTCATCTCCCTGATGATCGCGTCCCTGTCCAGCCGGCCGCGGAACTTGTTCTGGATCATGTAGTCGGACGTCGAGATGGACAGGTTGTAGTGCTGGAGTCCCAGCGGCGCCGCCCGCTCCACATCCTGCGGCACCCCCCGGCACCAGCCGGACAGCCGCAGGTCGCCGAACGCCCCCGCCTCGGCCAGGGCCACCTGCGCCCTGACGTACGGGACCTCGTGGAACAGGAAGGGGAAACCGATCTCGGACTGCGCCACCCCGAGCTTGGCCAGATAGAAGTTGACCATGGTCTTGCCGAACTTCGACAGGCCGGTGCGCGCGGTCTGCACGCCGTCCCGGTTGGTCACATCGAGGAAATGGACTTTGGGCATGCCCTCACGTTGACATGCTCGCTCAACATGGATCAATATTGATTTTCATCAACCTAGGAGGCTCAGCGGCGGTGGAGTGGATCGACGCGGCGACGGCGTCCGAACGTCTCGGCGTCAAACCCGCCACGCTTTACGCGTATGTGAGCAGGGGGGTGCTGCAGCGGCGGCACAGCGACGACGGGCGCCGCAGCCTCTTCTCGGCCGAGGAGATCGAACGCCTCGCCCGGCGGGGGCGCCCGCGCAGCCAGCCGCCGGAGCTGGTGATCGAGTCGTCGATCACGGCACTCGGCGTGGACCGGCCGTACTACCGGGGGATCGACGTGCTGGAGCTGGCCAGAGCGAGCGACTTCGAGACGGTCGCCGCGTGGCTCTGGACCGGCGACCCCGCCCTCTGGCAAGCATCAGGACCCTCCGCCGACTCGCCGCGCTCCGGCTTCTCCGGCCGGGCCGGGGGCGAGCCGGGCATGAGGGCTCACGGCCGGTCGTCGCCTTGGCGGGGCGAGCCCGAGGCGTTGCGGGCCGCCGTCGCCGCACAGCGCGACCTCCCTGAGGACCTGCTCCCGCTCGACCGCCTCCAGGTGATCACCACGGTCCTCGGCGCGTCCGACTCCCTCCGCTACCAGCTCGACCCCGCCTCGGTGGCCGCCGCCGGCCGCCGCCTGATCTCCGGCCTGGTCGACGCCCTGCCGCGGCTCAGCGACCCCCAGGGCGAGTCGATCGCCGAGCGCCTCTGGTCCCGCCTGTGCCCCCGCCCCGCCACCCCCGCCCTGCTCGAAGCCGTGCAGGCCGCCCTCGTCCTGCTCGCCGACCACGAGCTGGCCGCCTCGACCCTGGCCGCCAGGGTCGCCGCCTCCGCCAAGGCCGACCCGTACGCGGTGGTCCTGACCGGCCTCGGCGTGCTCGGCGGCCCGCTGCACGGCGGCGCGTCGTACGGCGCCGAGCGCCTCCTGGCCGAGGTCGCCGAGCCGCGCCAGGCCGCACGGGCGATCTCCGAGCGGGTACGCCGCGGCGAACGCATCCCCGGCTTCGGCCACAGCGTCTACAAGAACGGCGACGGCCGCGGCGCCTTCCTGCTCGACCTGGTCAAGGAGGCCGCCCCCGGGCATGAGCGGATCGCCGCCGGGGTGGCCGTGCTGGCGGAGATGCGCAGGCGACGGCTCCCGGAGCGCAACGTCGACTTCGCCCTCGCCACCCTCACCGCGGTGAGCGGCATGGTGAGCGGCGCGGGCGAGGCCATCTTCGCGGTGGCCAGGGCGGCGGGATGGCTGGCCCACGCGATGGAGGAGTACGAACGCGGCACCCTCCTCCGCCTCCGCGCCTCCTACACGGGCCCCTCGATCAAGTGACGACGGTCCGTTCGACATACGCGGCCAGGGCGCGGACCCGCTCGGCATGCTGGTCGTGCCCGACGATCACCGGCGGCTCGTTGTAGGGCATCGCGTCCGACGATCGCCGCAACTTGATGTACTGCCCGCAGGCATCGATCGCGTACGGCTCCATGTCGTCCTGCAGGGCCCCGATCACCGTGATCCCGTACGTCTCCCCGATCCTCCTGAACAGCGCCACCGCCTCCCGGCGATGCTCCTTGCCCAGATTTCGCCCCAGTTCGTCCAGCACCAGGCACAGATGCCCGCCCCCGGACGAGGCGATGGCCGCCGCGCACACGAGCTTGACCGCCTTCTCGTCCATGAGGGCGGTGTTGGCCCGCCGGTTGTACGGCACGTACCCCTGCCCCTCCCCGCGCCGCCACTTCGGCGTGACCCGCCACTGCCACCGCTGCTCGGGATCGGCGGGCGCGGGCGGCACCGGGAACTCCAGCGTCGCGCCGTACCCGCCGTACGACGTGTCGAGCTTCTCGAACTCCTCGGCCACCCGCGTGAGCCGCGACTTGATCGCCGCCGTCAACGCCGCCCGGTGCACGGCCGTCGACTGCGCCGCTTCCTCGGCACCCCTGGCGGCCGCCGCCAGGTCGCGCTGCCTGGACCCGACCTGGGCCTCGATCTGCCGCCGCTGGTGGCGTTCGTACTCCTCCTGGCCCCGCAGATAGGAGGCCAGCGCCCCGCACACCGCCGCGAACGTCGCCTGCTCCCGCGCCGTGCTCCCACCCCGCTCGGCGAGCAGGAACCGCAGCTCCTCCGGGATCTCCGCGTCCTCCTCCGGGAACGTGTCGCGCAACGCCTGGTCGAAGTGCCGTTCGGCGATCCGCCACCACTCCTCGGCGGCGCGCGGCCGCTCATCCTCGGGCAACTCCGCCAGCCATTCGCGGGCCGTCTCGACCGTGCCGCCCCAGTCGGCGGCCAGCGCGTCGAGCTTGAGCGACTCGCGTTCGGCGCCGACCCTGGCCTCCTGGTCACGCGCCTGCGCCCGCTCACCCTCGTGCCGCTGCCGCCGCCCCTCCAGCCGCTCGATCTCCATGTCCCTGGTCCTGGCCCGGAAATCCAGCGCCCCGGCCTGCCGCTCGGCCTCGGCGACCTTGGGCGCCAGCTCCTCGATCGCCGCGTTCAGCTCGCCCAGCCTGGCCCGCCGCTCGCCCAGCCTCGCCTCCAGCTCAGCCAGCCGCACCCCGGCCTGGGCCCCCTCCAGCCGCCGCTGCGCCTCCGCGACGGCTTCCTCCCCATCGTGTACGGCCTGCGCCGCCCCCTCCTGAACGTCCTTGGCCCGGTTGAGCCGCTGCTCGGCGGCCTTGATCCGAGCCTCCCGCCCGGTCGCCACCCCGTCGAACGCCCCCACCACGCTCACCCCGGCCGCACTGACCAGCACGGACCCCGGCAACTCGGCCAGCGCGGCAGCGGCGGCGTCGAGCTGCGCGGAATCCACGATCACCGCATGCTCGTTCGGCCACCCCCGCAACTCACCCACCATGTGGGCGACGCCGTCGGGACCGGTGCCCTGCGCCTTGCCGTAGCGCGCTTTCAGAGCGGCGGCCAGCTCCTCGACGCCACGTTCCCCAGCGTCTCCGTCAGCGACGGCCACCGCGTCACCCTGTGGGCGGGCGGTGTGGCCGGACGACGGGCTCGTGTGGGCGGAGTCCCGGGCCTGTTCGGCCACGTCGAGGGCGTCCAGCAGGCCCGTCGCGCCGATGCCCGCCGCCGCGAGGGCGTTGAGCTGGGCCGCCGCCGGCCCGCCCTCGGCGTCGTCGAGCGCGGCCTGGGCCGAGGACACCTCCTGGTCGGCCACCCCGAGTGCCTTGAGCGCCTCGTTGAGCCGGAGCCGGACCTCTCCCAGCTCCCGCTCGGCCGTCGGCACGTCACGCCCGTCGCCGAACCTCCGGGTCTCCTCCAACGCGGGAATCAGCCCGCGCAGCTCGTCGGCGGAGTTCTCGGCCACGGCGCGGTCGGCGTCGAGCTTGGCCGCCCTCGCCTGCAGCGCCGCCAGCTCCTTGCGGGCCTGCGAGACCTGCCTGTCGAGCGTGTCCTCCCGCAGCGTCGCGATCTCCGCCTTCACCAGGGCGATCGCCTCGGCCGCCGCCTCGCCGGCCGCATGGTGTCGTTGGAGGTCGGCGACCAGCGACTCGTCCTTGCCCGCCGCGTCGGCCAGCTTGCGCGCCTGCCTGCCGCGCCAGCACCGCAACGCGTCCGCCAGGCGCACCCTCGCCTGATCACGCCGGTCGAACGTGGTCAGCAACGCCTTCGACTCCGCCTCGAACTCCGCCAGCCGGTCGCCCGCCTGCGCCGCCCGCACCCGTTTGGCGTGCTCGTCGCGGCGGGCCTCCCGCTCCTGCTCCAGCTCGGCGTCGAGGCCGGTGAGGGCGGCGATGGCCTCGAAGACGCGTTCGGGCGAGATCTCGTTGAGCGGCTGGGAGAGCAGGTTGGTGGCGACCTTGCTACGGACAGACGTGGACAGGAACGACACGCACCTGACCCGGTCGCCGTAGAGCACCTTGGTCAGGTCGCGGGCCACCACGTCGCGCCGGCCGGCCGACTTCGGCAGCGACGCCCAGATCTCATCCGCCCGCGCCACCCGCTCGGCCTCGGACGGGGAAGCGGCCAGCTGCACCCCCTCCCGCCAGCGGATCTCGAGGTGCGGCGCCTCCTGGTTGACCTTGAGCCACACGGTGACCGCCCCACCGGAGGTATCGGGCACCTCGAACAGCTCCCCGCTCAACCCTTCCTCGCCGGTCTCACCACCGAGCACCAGTTCCCCGCCACCCACACCCGCGCCCATGCTGGTGCCGTTGCCGACGGCGGTGCTGTCGAGGGCCTCCGAGGCGAAGTCGTCCATGCCCGGTGGGCCGAAGACGCCCACGATGTAGCCGTGGTCGGCGCTCGCCCACTGGCGGGCTCCGGCGCCGCTGGCCAGCTCGGCGTTGAAGAGCAGCTCCGACACCGCCTTGGCGCCCGAGGCGAAGCGCCACTGCTCGTCCCCGAGCAACGCCGTGATCGAGGCGATGAACGACGACTTACCGGCCCCGTTGGAGTCCTTCGGCCCCGCGCCCGCCACGACGATGAGCGTGCCGGGGACGGTGGGCACCGGATGGGTCGAGAGCCGCGAAATGTTGACCGCCTGCACGGCGATCAGCACCCGGTCCCCGACGACGTTCTCCATCTGCGACACCGTTTACCCCCGTAAACCTTTCATCCGTCATGACGCCGACCTGTCCGCCCCGCGAGCGCGGGTGCGCGCTCATGTCGCCGATCTTCGAGCTCGTACGGCGGTCGCCAGCGGCGTGTTCGGCCCGGCCGCCAGGATCAGCTCCTCCTGCAGCCGCCGCCGAGCGGCCGGAGTGAGCCGGTGGAACTGCGGCCCCGGCACGTAGCCGCCCGCCTCCTCACCGGCCTTCACCTGGGCCAGCAGCCCCGCGTACCGCAACGTCCGCAACGCCGCCTCCAGCTCGCCGATCGGCAACTGGGTGTGCCGGCGCAGCTCGTCCACCTGCGTGGGGTGCGGCGACAACCAGGAATCCTCGGGCAGCAGACCCTCGGCCCTCGGGATCGCCACGGAGTGCACCAGCACCAGCGTCAGCACCGCCCGCTCACTCACGCCCAGCGACGTCTCGCGGTCGGACACATCGGCGGTCACCGTGTCGTCGTAGCCCGAGGTCCAGCGTTCGCGGTGCTGGATCAGGGTGCGCCCGCGCCGCGCCAGCATCTCGCTCAGCGTGTGACGCAGCGCCGGGTCGCGCAGGGCGGCGAAACGCACCTCCTGCACCGGCTCGGCCGCATGCTCCACCACCATGAACGCCGCCACCAGCTCCGCCCGCCGCCGCTCGTCATAAGCCCCCAGCAGATCGTCGAACTCCACCGCCCCCGGCTCGACCCGGCCCCCGAGCCCCGTAGCCGGATCGGGGACGGTCTCGGTGGGCTGGGCGGCGGCCACGATGTCGGCGTCGCCCACCACGGTGAGCTCGGGGCGTTCGGGCTCGGGCAGGCGGCGGACCAGCTCCTGCAACTGCGCGTGCGACTCGACCGGCCACAGCGCGCAGCGCGGCCCCAGGACGACCACACCGTCGCCCAGGACGATCCACGCCGAGTCGTGCAGCCGCCGCAGCGCCCCGATCGCCCAGTTGCGCATCAAATCGTCGGTACGGCCGATCAGCGCCCGGTAGGTGTCGAGCACCAGCTCCACGGGCGCCGGATCGCCCGGCCACGGATCCACGGACAGGTCGCTCCAGCAGCACTTGAGCACGGCGGCCAGCACCCTGCGCGTCTCGCCGGAGCGTTCCACCGCGACGGGCGCGACCTGGTACTCGTCCAGGAGCGAAGGCGTCACCCCATCGGGCCACACCGGCAGGGCCTGCCCGGTGGAGTCGGGGCGTGTCAGGCGTACCATCCCGGGCGGCGCGGCGACACCGGCACCCACGTAGAGCGGCCCGCCCGACCGCGCCCCCGCATGAGCGACCGCCCCGCCGGCCGCAGTCTCGGAGCGGCCCCGCCTCCGGGCGCCTCCCGCCGCGCGAGCCGGTTTGGACGCGTCGGGCCGGTCGGCTCCCTGCGGGAGGGAAGCCCCAGACACGTGGGCGGCTCCCGGCGGCAGGGCCTCGCTGGTGTCGTCGGCGGGGGTCGTAGGGGGCATCAGGTGCGCTCCAGGTAGCCGTGGGAGAGCCAGGCGGGCTCGCGCGCCGGATCGATCGTGAGCTCGTCGGACCAGGTCAGCCGATAGGGCAGCTCCGGCCGCAGGTCGATGGTCGTCAGGTCGGCCAGGACGCGGCGGGCCGAGGGCCAGTCGGAGCCGAGCACATCGGCCAGCGCCACCCGGGAAGCGTCGCCGAGCAGCGACTCGGCCACCTGCGTCAGCCGCTCCACGGCGGCGCTGGGCGAGGAGTCGAGCGAGTCGTCAGGACCGGGGTCGGGGAGGTTGGAGCGCGGGGGAGTGGGCTGGGCGGGGGCGGGACGGGGAGCCTCGTCGACGGCGCGGGCGATGGCGGCCGGGTCGTGCCAGGGCGCGGGCGCGTCGAAGACGAACCCGTCGAGCACCGAGGCCAGCCGCTCCCTCGACGCCGTCTGCGCGAACGTGCGCCACGTCTCCGTCGGCAGCAGCGTCAGGTTGCGGGTGGTGCCCGCCGAGTCGGCCAGTCGCCCGGCGGCGCGGCGCGAGGCGTCGCTGTAGGCGTAGATCGCCGCCCGCAGGTCGGTGCAGACCCGGTCGAGCTCCGGCCAGCGGGTCAGGATCGTGCCGTGCAACCCCTGCGCGCGCCGCGCGATCTCCTCGGTGCCCCACAACTTAGGCGCCTGCTCGCGCAACTCCTCGATCGTGCCTGTGGTGAGCGTGATCAGCTCCAGCGCCCACAGCCGGAATGCCCGCGCCAGGTTGACGGCGCTCTGCCTGGCCTCCTCCATCGTGGTGCGCGGGTCGGCGACGTTGAGGTCTTCGAGCGCCAGCAACCGGTGCATCTCGGACTGGCCGCCGTCGGACATCATCCGCCGGATGAACATCAACCCCACCACACTGGTGAACGACGCCCGATAACGCAGCTGGTTGGGCTTGGGGAACACCTCCCTGATCGCGCCCAGCCCCTTGAGCACCCGCAGCCGGTTGTCGAACTGGTCACCCGGATAGGCCCGGCAGGCGAAGCGCATCTGCTCGTGCGTCAGCCACTCCTCGCCCGCCTCCGCGAACGCCGCGAACAACGTCTCGGCGATGTCGACCAGGGCCGGATCGTCGACCACCGCCCCGCTGTCGCGGGCCAGCGCGGCGAACATCCGGCGGTAGGTCGACAGGACCGTCTCGTCGGTGAGGACGGCGTCGAGGGTCAGGGGCTGTTCGGACACGGGCACCAAGGTACGGCTTCCCACCGACACTCTGGGAACCAATGCGGCTACCAGCCAGTACGCACGCGGAAGGGATGGCTGAGCGCTAGGGTGATGCCCGATAACACGGGGACGAACGCTCTGTAATCGTACATACGGGATGAGTGACGGGTGCGCATGCTCCGAGGCGATCGAGCCACGGCGCTGATCGCCGGTGTGGTGGCCGCGATCCTGGTCGCCGCGGCGGCGTGGTTCGGCGTGGGCGTGTCCAGCGCCAATCCGAAGCTGGCCGACGTCGGCGCCTGGCTCTGGACCGCGGCCAAGGGCAAGATCGTGCACGTCAACGGCCTGTCGGGCGAGGTCGACGGCTACCTCAACGACAAGGCGGGCAGGCAGCTGCGCGTCGTGCAGGACGGCGGGAACGTCCTGCTCGTCGACGACCGTACCGGCTACGTCAGCCGCATCGAGCCCAGCCAGCTCAGCGTCGCCCAGACCCGCGACTTCGGCGCGGCCGGGCTGCAACTGGCGGTGTCCGGCACGGCCGGGTACGCCGTGGAACCGGCGGCGGGGAAGATCCAGCAGATCGACCCGGCCACCCTCAACTCCGTCGGCGCCCCGATCACCCTGCCGGGACCGCTCGGCGCGGCCCGCATCGACGGCGGCGGCCGGTTATGGGTGCCGGTGACCGCCAAGGGCGAGGTCGTGCCGGTGTCCCAGGGCGTGGCGGCGAGCCCGGTCAAGGTCGGCGAGCCGGGCGAGGAGCTGTCCGTCACGATCGCCGGCGGCCTGCCCGTCGTGGTCAACACCCGGGCCGCCACCGCCACGATCATCGGCGCCGACGGCGGCGTCGGCGAGATCACGCTGCCCAAGGGCGTGGCCCAGGCCGCCAAGGGCGGCGCGCTCACCCCGGCCATGACCGAGGGATCCCTGGTGCCGGTGCTGGCGTCCGGGGACTCGGGGCTGCTCGTGGTGATCGACACCGGGTCCAACTCGGTGCTCAGCACCAAGTTCGCCACCGACGACGCGGCCAAGCTGGGGGTGCCGCAGGTGCTGGGCTCGAAGGTGTACGTGCCGGACCAGGGCAACGGTTCGCTGATCGTCTGGGACAGCGCGGACGGCGGCCAGCCCACCACGCTCCAGGTGGCGCAGGAACCCGGCCCGGTGGACGTGTTCGTCAAGGACGGCCTGCTCTGGGCCAACGACGAGAACGGCGACAAGGCCGTCGTCATCGACCCCGAGGGCCGCAAGCACGACATCGACAAGGACGACTCCGACGTACCAGGGCCGACCAACACGCCCAAGCCCAAGCGCCCCGATCCGACGCCGACCGGCACCCGGCCCGACCCCGTCGAGACGAGCACCGAGCCGCGCCCGACGCGCACGCGTGAGGTCGAGCCGACGCGCGAGCCGACCAGGAGGCCGAGCCGGACGCCCACCCCCGAGGCGAGCGCCCCGTCCGCGCCCGGCGCCGTGAGCGCCAGGTCGGGTCCCGGCAAGGTGACGGTGAGCTTCAGCCCGTCCACCGGCGGCAAGGTCGAGCGGTACACGCTGAAGACGACCGGCGGCGGCAGCTCCGTGCCTGAGTCGGTGGCCGCGGAGGGGCCGTTCCAGTTCGAGTTCACGGGCGGGGACTGCGCGAACGAGTACACGTTCGTGGTGGTCGCGCACTGGTCGGGCGGCGAGGTCGAGTCGGAGCCGAGCGCCGGGGCCAAGCCGTGCGTGGCGCCGGGCTCGCCGTCCGGCTTCGCCGCCAAGGCCAGGAACCGGGGCGCCGAGCTGAGCTGGAGCGCGCCAGAGAACGGCGCTGACGGCGTCACGTACGAGCTGACCGGCGCCGCGACCAGCAACGGCATCAAGGGCACGTCGTTCACCGTGGACGGGCTGAAGAACAACCAGAAGCACACGTTCAGGCTCAAGGCCAGGAACGCGGCGGGGGAGAGCCCGGACGTGGCCACGGCCGAGGTGGACCTGGCGTATCCGAGGCAGCAGTACAAGAACAAGAACAACGACCAGACCAACACCCTGATCCGGCCGGCTCCAGCCAAGAACGGCGACGACAACGTCGGCAAGATCCCGCAGGGCCAGTACATCACGGTGACGGTGATCTGCCAGGTCAAGGGCCAGTCCGTCACGGAGAAGCAAGACGGCGTCACGAGCGACATTTGGAACAAAGTCGAAACGTCGTACGGCAACGGCTGGCTCAGCGACACTCTGGTGGCGACTCCGGACGGCGGCTTCCCCGAGGGGCCGCTCTTCGAGTGCACCGACTGAGAAGGGGACTCAGTTGACCCAGTACAACTACCAGGACCAGTTCGAGCAGACCGTGCAGCCGTACCAGCAGCCGCAACAGCCGCAGCAGCTGGCCGGCCAGTTCGCCCAGCGGTTCCAGCTGCTGGCCGGCAACATCGAGCGCATCATCCGCGGCAAGCACGAGGCCACCGAGCTGGCCCTGATCTGCCTGTTCGCCGAGGGGCACCTGCTCATCGAGGACGTGCCGGGCACCGGCAAGACCACGCTCGCCCGCTCCGTCGCGGCCAGCGTGGACGCGGAGTGGCGGCGTATCCAGTTCACGCCCGACCTGCTGCCCAGCGACATCACCGGCGTGTCGATCTTCAATCAGGCGCACCAGAAGTTCGAGTTCCACCAGGGGCCCGTCTTCGCCAACATCGTGCTCGCCGACGAGATCAACCGCGCCTCTCCGAAGACCCAGGCCGCGCTGCTGGAGGTCATGGAGGAGCGCCGGGTCACGGTGGACGCCGAGCCGCATCCGGTGCCCAGGCCGTTCCTGGTGGTGGCCACGCAGAACCCGGTCGACATGGACGGCACGTACCCGCTGCCCGAGGCGCAGCTCGACCGGTTCCTGATGAAGATCTCCGTCGGGTACCCCGACCACGTCTCCGAGGTCGAGGTGCTCAAGGGCATGCCGACGGGGCCGCAGGTCGAGCGGCTGCCGGTGGTGGCGCGGGCGTCGGACGTGGCCGGGATGATCGACTTCGCCTCGCGGATCCACGTGGCGGACCCGGTCTACGACTACATCGTCGCGTTGTGTGCGGCCACCCGTACCAGTCCGCATCTGCGGCTCGGCGCCAGCCCTCGGGGGAGCCTGGCGTTGCTGCGGGCGGCCCGGGTCAAGGCGGCCGCCGCGGGGCGGCACTACGTGGTGCCCGAGGACGTGAAGGCGCTGGCCGTACCGGTGCTCGCGCATCGCCTGATCCTCACGCCCGAGGCCGAGCTGCGCGAGGTCACCGCCGCGACCGTGCTCGGCGAGATCCTCGCCGGGATACCGGTGCCGCAGGCGGCATAGTGCTGACTCCGCTGGGATGGGGCACGCTCGCCGGTTCCCTCGTGCTGTACGCGGCGGGGTTCGCCCTCGGCTACCCCGAACCCGTCGTGCTCGCCACCGGTGGCCTGCTCGCTGTGGCGGCCGCGCTCGCGTGGACCGCTCCGAAGCCCAGGCTGGAGGTCCACCGCGAGGTCACGCCGTTGAAGGTGCCGCGCGGGGACGCCGCGGTGGCCGTGCTGAACGTCTCCAACCTCGGCCGCCGGGGCCTGTCTGGCCTGCGCGCCCAGGACCGGATCTCCACCTCCGAGCACACGATCGACCTGCCCAGACTGCCCAGGGGAGCCGCCCGCGCGGTCTCGTACCCGCTGCCCACGGACGTCCGCGGCGAGATCCCGGTGGGTCCGCTGCTGCTCGTGCGCGCCGACCCGTTCGGCCTCACGCGCAGAGTCAGGCGGTACGGCCTGCCCGCCACCCTCCTGGTACGCCCCCGCACCGTCGCCCTCCCCGTCCCCCCATCCGGCCGGGCCCATCACCTGGAGGGCCCCACCAGCGACAACGCCCCCAGCGGCACGGTCACCTTCCACACCCTGCGCGAGTACGTCGTCGGCGACGACCTGCGCCACGTCCACTGGCGGTCGAGCGCCCGCACGGGAACGCTCATGGTCCGCCAGCTCATCGACGCGAGCCTGCCCACCACCACGGTCGTGCTCGACACCCGCGACCTGACGGAACTGGCCGTGGACGCGGCCGCCTCGGTCGCGCTGGCCGCCGCCAAGGCGGGTTTCCCGGTACGCGTCCTCACCGGCGACGGCCCCTTCCCCGACACCAACCCCGAAACCCTCCTGGACCGCCTGGCCCTGGTGAGGGCCGGGACGGCCGGGGTCACGGAGCCGATGCGCCTGGCCCGGGGTGGGGGCTCCCTGGTGCTGGTCACTGCGGACCCCTCGGAGGCCGGGCGCGCCGCGGGGGTGCGACGCCGCTTCGACCGCGTCATCTGCGTGTACGTGGGCCCGGGGCCGGTCAGCGTGCCGGGGGTCACGGTCCTGCCGATCACCTCATTGGACGCGCTCCCGCTCACGTGGGGCTCCCGATGACCCACCACCGCGAGACGCCGAGCGGTTGGCGGCGGCCGGCCGGGCCGGCGGTCGTGGCGGCCGTCGCAGGCGTCGCCGGTTGGGGGTTTCACCGCGTCTTCCCCGGCACCGAGCTGCTGCTCGCGGTCGTCCCCGCCGCCCTGGCGCCAGCCTTCGTGGCGGCGCTGACCTCGCGGCGGCCCCTGTGGCTGGCCCTCGCGCTCGACGTCGTCGTCTGGCTCGCCGGCACCATCCCCCTCTACCAGGGACTACAGCCCACCCTCCTCGCCGATGTGGCGAACTCGTGGCAGGCGCTGCTCACCACCCTCCTTCCCGCCCAGCCGGAACCGCAGCTCCTGGTCCTGGTCCACACGCTCGTCTGGGCCGCCGCCACGATCGGCGCCGAGACCCTCGCCCGCACCAGGACCAGGATCGCCGCCGCCATCCCCGCGATCATCGTGTACGGCGTCGCGCTCCTCCTCGGCGTGGACGGCGAAGGCTCGAACCTCCCGGTGGCGGCGGCCCTGTTCGTGCTCATCGCCGCCTTGGCCGTGCTGAGAGACGACCGCCCCCCGGTGTGGCTGCTCGCCGGGATCCCGGCCGCCGCCGCGCTGGCCGCGTTGGCGCTGGTCGCGGGCCCGTTGTTGCCCATCGCCGGGCAGCCGTACAACCCCCGCGACAACGCCGACCTGCCCCCGCCCGTACGCGTGGACAGCGTCAGCCCGCTCGACCGCGTCTCCGCGTGGCTGCAGATTCCCGACAGGGAGTTGTTCACCGTCAAGGCCGACAAGCCGCTCAACTGGCGGCTGGCCGTGCTCGACCGGTACGACGGCGTGCGCTGGACCTCCGGCGCGCGCTTCCAGCCGACCGGCGGGCGGGTGCCGGACGGCGACTGGACGGGCAAGACGGAGACGGTACGGCAGAAGGTGACGTTCGACGGGTTGCCGGGCACGTGGTTGCCGGCCGCCGAGCGGCCCGAGGAGGTCAGCGGCGTGCGGGGGCTGGCGGTGGATCCCGAGAGCGGGGCGCTGCTGGCCGGGGCCAAGCCGGCCAAGGGGTTCAGCTACGAGGTGACCTCGCTCGTGGCCGAACCCTCCAAGGAGGAACTGCTGGCGGCCACGCCGGTGCACGATCCGAACCTGACAGCGTTCCCCGCCGGGCCTCAGGAGCAGCTGTTCCGCAGGCTCGCCCAGGAGGCCACCAAGGGCGCCGACGCGCCGATCAAGCAGGCGTACCGGCTGCAGAGCTACCTGCGTACCAACGCCGGCTACGACGTCACCGCCCCGCCCGGCCACTCGCTCAAGGGGTTGGAGTTCTTCCTGCAGACGACGCACAGGGGCACGTCGGAGCAGTTCGCGACCACGTTCGCGCTCATGGCCAGGACGCTCGGGCTGCCGTCGCGGGTGGTCGTGGGGTTCAGGCCGGGGCAGGCTTCCGGCGGGATTTATCACGTTAAATCGGGCCATGTGATGGCGTGGGCGGAGATCAAGTTCGACAAGCTGGGCTGGCGGCCGTTCTATCCGACGCCGGACCGCAGCGGCGCCAAGGACGACCATGACGTCGTGTCCTCGGCGATCGAGGAGAGCGAGCAGTTGGAGGGCGAGTTCGGCCAGGGCGGGAGCGACAAGCCCAAGACGTCCAAGCCACAGGCCACGGGCAACGGCGAGGAGCCCGCGAGCGGCCCGTCCCCGTGGCTGATCGCGGCGGTGGCGGGCGGGGTGCTGCTGGTGGGATGCGCGGCTGTGGTGGTGGCGTTGCCGTGGTGGCGCAGGCGCACCCGCCGCCGTGCGCAGGGGCCCGAGCAGCGGGTGCTCGGCGCATGGTGGCAGACCTGCGACGACCTGGGCCTGAAGGGTCAGTACGCCCTGACGGCCGAAGACGTCATCACCCGCCACGACGGAGACACCCGGCACGGCGGCCACCTTCGCACCCGCCACAACGACGAAATATCCACCCACCTCCGCCCACTCGCCGAAATTTCCAACTACGTCCGCTACGCCCCCGACGCCGTCACCGAAGACGCCGCCACCGCCGCCTGGCAACGCAGTGACGCCATCCGCAGAGCCGTACGCACCCGAACCCCCCTCACCACCCGCCTGCGCAACCGCCTCCTCCTGCGATGATTCCCGCATGAGAAGCGTCGAGGCCCAGCTCCTGCACCGCCCGAAGGCCCTGACCGCAGCCGAGATCGTCAGGAGCCTGGGCGCGATGCAGGCCCAGGACGTACCCGCCGCGCTCCTCGCCTTCCGCGCCCGCTCCGCGACCCTCACCCCGGCCGACGTCGACGCCGCCTGGCGGTCCCGCGAGATCGTCAGGACCTGGGGCCCGCGCGGCACGCTCCACTTCGTGCACGCAGACGACCTGACCTGGATGCACGCGTTGACGAGACGCCACACGAACACCCTGCGCCGCCTCCATGAGGAAGGCGTCACCGGCGACGACCTGCTCGATCTCATCGGCCGGGCCCTCGAAGGCCAGGGCCCGCTCACCAAGGCCGACCTGGAGGACAGCCTGTCAGGCCGGGCCCGGGGCCAGGGCGTGGTGCACCTGGTGGCGCTGGCCGCGTACCACGGTCTGGCCGTGCTCGGCCCGCCCCGGGCCGGCAAGCCCACCTACGTGCACGCCGCCGACTGGCTGGGCGCCCCGATCGTGCCCGAGCCCGACAGGGAACGCGCGCTGAAGGAGCTGGCCATCCGCTACCGCCGCGCCCACCACCCCGCCACCCCCGAGGACCTGGCCGCCTGGTCGGGCCTGCCGCTCGGCGAGTCCCGCGCGGCCTGGCGCCTCACGGAAGACCGGCCGCCGCCCGCCGAGGAGGAGCCGGTGGTACGCCTCGCGCCCGCCTTCGACGAATACCTGATGGGCTGGCGCAGCCGGGACCCGATCCTGGCGGCCGAGCACGCCAAGAAGGTGTTCCCCGGGGGAGGCGTCCTGCGCCCGGTCGTGCTGGTGGGCGGGGCGATCAGGGGAGTGTGGGCCAGGAAAGTGTCACAGGTGACCGTGCGGCCGTTCGACGAGCTCCCGGAGGGCCTGCTCGACGCCGAGATCGCCGACGTACGCCGCTTCCTCGATCACACGCCGTAGAGCCAGTCGACGTAGTCGTGGCTCGCCAGGTCCCTGGTCCTGAACAGCTCGTTACGCAGCACCCTGGCCACCCCGTCCACGTGCCAGATGTCCCCCCACAACCGCGCCGTGTCCTGCACGCGAGCCGTCCTGGGTACCCGGACCTCCTGGTACGCGGCCAGCGCCCGATCCCAGTCCCCGTCCGCCGACTGCTCGGCCAGGGCGTGGGCGTCCTCGATCGCCTGGCAGGCGCCCTGGGCCAGGTACTGCAGCATCGGGTGGGCGGCGTCCCCCAGCAACGCGAGCCTGCCCCGTACCCAGGTGCCGATGGGCGGCCGGTCGAGCATGGGCCAGTGGCGGTCGCGCCACAGGTGCGGCAGCCCCTTCCCGATCGCGTCGCAACAGCCGTCGAACGCCGCCTCCAGCTCCCCGGGACCCCGGAACACGGCCACCTGGTTGAGCAACTCGCCACCGCGTAATGCGTACTGGACGAAGTGACAGTCAGGCCCGAGGAACGCGACCACCTCATCGGTATTGAAGTCCTCCGGAAGCGGACACGTACCCCTATAAGCGACAAATCCGGAATTGTGCGGCTGGTCGTCCACTAACTGCGCCCGCAACCCCGACTGCAGGCCGTCCGCCGCCACCACCACACTGCCCTCGTGCACCGACCCGTCCGCGCAGTACGCCCGCGCCCGCCCGCCTTCGGTCGCCACCCGCTCGACGTGCCGCCCGTTCAGCAGCTCCACCCCGGCCTCGGCGCACGCTTCGAGCAGGATGGCGTGCAGATCGCTGCGATGCGCCACGACGTACGGCGCCCCGTAGCGCTCCCGGAACTCCTCGCCCAGATCGAGATGCGTGAGAAGCTCACCGGTGAGGGCATCGCGGAACACCAGCCGCCGAGGCAGCACACCTGCCGCGACCACCCGGTCGAGCAGGCCCCATCGGGCGAGCACCCGGGTGGCGTTCGGGCCGAGCTGCAACCCCGCGCCGACCTCGCCGAACTCGGCCGACCGCTCCAGCAGCCGGACCGCCCGCCCGGCCCTGGCCTGAGCCAACGCCGCCGCCAGCCCGCCGATGCCGCCTCCGACGACGACCACCTCACTCACGAACGCTCTCCCGAGGTCAGCCATCGCGACGCGCCGTGTTGACCAGCTCCCCGACCCCCGCGATCCGCGTCACGAGCTTGCTGCCGTCGGCGAGGTACCGAGGGGGCTTGCGAGCGTGCCCGACGCCTCCGGGGGTGCCCGTGGCGATGACGTCACCCGGCCGCAACGTGAGGATCTCCGACAGGTACGAGATCAGCCGCGCGGGCCCGAACACCAGGTCCGCCGTGTCCGCCTGCTGCATCACCTCCCCGTCCACCTCGCACTGCATGGTCATCGACCCGCCGGCCTCGTCGGGCGTGACGAGGTACGGGCCGAAGGGCGTACTGGCCTCGAAGGTCTTGCCCTGGAGCCACTGCAGCGTACGGTTCTGGTAGTCGCGCGCCGTCACGTCGTTGAACACCGAGTAGCCCGCGATGGCGGCCGGAGCCTGCTCCGGCGACACGTGCCGCGCCTCCGTGCCGACGATCACCGCGAGCTCGGCCTCCCAGTCCATGGCCTGCGAGACGGCGGGCAGCACGATGTCGTCGTACGGGCCGATCAGCGCCTCCGCGTACTTCGCGAACACCGTCGGATACTCCGGCAGCTCCCGTCCCATCTCCAGGATGTGGTTGCGGTAGTTGAGCCCCACGCAGATGATCTTCCCGGGCCGTGGCACCACGGGCGCGAGGTCGGCCGTGGACAGCGGGTGCCTGGGCCCGTCGGCGGCGGCCGCCACCTCGCGCCACCCGGGATCGGCCAGCAGCGTCCCGACGTCGGGCGCGCCGATCTCCACGGCGTGGTCGCCGTCGACGCGGGCGGCGGTCGTACGGCGAGGCAGTCGCAACGTCGCGAGCTTCACACGAGTTCCTCTCGATGATCATGCGGACCCTCGAACACGGCCCGGTACTTCATAAGGGCCACGCTAAGAGGAAATTCTGTGCCCTGCACTAGCATTCTGCTATGAAGAACAAGCCCGCGTACGCACTGGGCTCGGTCGACAACGTGCTGCTCCTCCTGCACATGCTGCGCGACCAGGGACGGCTCAAGGTCTCCGACGTCGCCAGGGAGCTGGGCATCGCCCGATCGACCGCACACCGCCTGCTGGCGATGCTGGTCTATCGGGACTTCGCCGTCCAGGACGAGCATCACACGTACCTGCCGGGGCCGTTCCTCGCCTCGGCGCAGGCGGACGCGGGCGGCTCGGCTCTGCGGGAGCTGCGCGCCAGGACCAGACCCGCGATGGAGGCGCTGTGCGCGCGGGCCATGGAGACCGTGAACCTCATGGTCAGGGTCGGCACCGAGGTGCGCTTCCTGGACAGCGTGGAATCCCCGCAGATCCTGCACGTGGGGGACAGGAGAGGCACGATCCTGCCCGCCCACCAGGCCTCCGGCGGCAAGGCCCTGCTGGCCGCCCTGCCCCGCGACCGCCTCTGGTCCCTCTACCCGGACCTGCCCGGCCAGGAGCGCGCGACCCTGACCCGCGAACTCGACGAGATCAGGTCTCGCGGGTACGCACTCAACATCGACGGCACCGAACAGGGCGTCTCAGCGATCGGCGCGGCATTGCGCAACGGCCGTGGGACGGCGGTGGCAGCACTGTCGATCGCGGTGCCCTCGGTCCGGTTCGGGGCGGTGGAGCTGTTCGCGGGGGAACTGAAACGCGCGATCGACGAAGCCGAACGGTCCCTGACCGGCTTCCCAGACTAGCGTTGTACCCCATTGGGGTTATGTTAGGGGTATGCCAAAGATCAATGTTTACCTGCCGGACGAACTCGCGGAGGCGGTCAAGCAGGCCGGCGTGCCAGTCTCCGCGGTCTGCCAGCGGGCCCTGGAGCAGGCGGTGCGCCGGGTGACCGCCATCAGGGAAACCGCTCTGACCGGCCTCAACCTGGACGTGCCGACCGGGGCGCTGACCCATCTGACAGCCAGAATGCGTACCGTCCTCAAGCTCGCGGCGGACCAGGCGGGGGCCTCGAGCGTCGGCACCGAGCACCTGCTCGCCGGCATGCTGAGCGAGGGCGCCAACCTGGCGCTGCACGTGCTGCGCGCCATGGACATCGACCTGGAGCAGGTGAAACGCGACCTGGCCCACCACCAGCCGCCACCCGCCGAGCAGCCCGGCGCAGGCGCCGAGGGCCCCGCGTCGCGGAGCTTCAGCGCGCCGGCCGCCAACGCGCTGGAGTTCGCCGTCAACGAGGCGACCTCGCTCGGCCACAACTACGTCGGTTGCGAGCACCTCCTGCTCGGCCTAGTCGCCGAACCCGACGGGACGGCCGGCCAGGTCCTGCGCGGGCTGGGCGCCGACCCCCGGCTGACCCGGCGTGCCGTAGTGGCGGCCCTGGCAGGTTATGTTCACCTACGCGCCCAGACCCAGCAGGCCGAGCCCGCCGCCCAAGCCCCAGCGCAAGGCCAAGCCGCGATGCTGGCCGCCGCGATCAGGAACGAACTGCAGCCGGTCATCCAGCGCTTGGAACGCTTGGAAGCGCACGCCGGCCTGGAAGCGTGAACACTTCCGGCCGGAGGCGTGCGATCGCGGCCTTACGCATCACCCTCGCGGCTCTGATCGTGGTCGGTCTCGTGCTCGCGGCCTTGTAGCAAGCAGGCGGACTCATTCGGCATCTGCGGATGGGACCGGACATCCTGCCATCGAACGTTGTTGCGAAACCTATGAACACGGAGAGTCAATAGAAAGTAACGTCTCGTGCATCCCTCTTCTCAGCACGAGGCACTCCGTCGCGTCTTCCGCCCGACAGGTCTGGGGATCATGCAGAACGATCGAATCACGCCCGAGTTAGCGCAGTTTCTCCAGGCTCGCGCCGAGGTCCGCGCTGAGGCGCGCGGTTGGGCGAAGTCCGTGCTGAAGGTCTTGGAGGTGCGCGGCGTACCCGTTCCGGAGTTGAGGCGGCTGCGGATCCTGGAGTGCAATAACCTCGCCGTCCTTGAGTTCTGGCTTGTCCGGTCCCTCAAAGCCACCACCGTTGAGGAACTCTTCGACTACAGCGATTGGCGGAGATCCTGACCCGTTTTGACGGGACGCGCTTCTACGAGTTCGACACCAAGACACTGCGCGATATCGAGGACGACGCCGAACCGCATACGGTCCTGGGCCATACCTGATCTCGATGGCCAACTGGTCATACCGGTTGCCCGGCACAGACGGAGACGACGCGCAGCACGGGCCTCACAGGGAGATGCATTGGACCCGCTGGTGTGATTCCGTTGTGGATCAGTGACGGACACTGTTCCGACGACCATCCGATACGTCTGCGGCAGCTTCCAGTTTCTGCCAGATCCGCGTGAGTGCGGCGATGTCGTCAGCGTCGAGGGGGTCGGCGAAGAACGTCTTGATCGACTCCTCGAAGGTCCGCGCCACGGTCTGGATGTAACGGCGTCCGTCCTCGGTCAGGCTGATCAGGGAAATCCGGCCGTCACCCTGGTTGGCGCCGCGCACGAGGTAGCCGTCGTCGATCAGGTCCTGCACCAGCCGGGACGCCCGGGTGGGACTGACGGTTACGAGTTCGCTCGCCAGGGCGCGGACGGGCTGGGGTTCGAGGTCCTTGAGGCGGCAGAGGATCTCGAAGGCGCTGAACGAGAGACGGTGGCGCTCCATCAGCACGGCCTCGATCCGGGAACGCATGGCGGCCTGGGCGTACATAAGCCCGAACCAGCCATCCTGCTCCGCCTGGGAGATAACCGTGGATGTCGTCCGGGGCGCCTGCATGGGATCCACGCTATCAGATACATGCTCTCGAATTTAGGTGCCTGCGCACGCATCATGTACTGTGTCGATGTAAGTCAAGGAGTGTGGGGTTCGCCCGGAAGCCATGCGACGTGAGTTCGCCGCAGTTCCGGACGGCCGGCGCAAGAGCTCAAGGAGAAGCGCATGTCAGGCAAGCTTGACGGGAAGGTCGCGCTCATCACGGGCGGCTCGTCGGGGATGGCGCTGGCCACCGCCGAGCTGTTCGTGGAGGAGGGTGGCCTGGTCTACATCACTGGCCGACGCCAGCAGCTCCTCGATGAGGCAGCGCGCCGTCTCGGGCCGCGACTGCGGGGGATCAGTGCTGACGCGGCCGACCTGGAGGACATCGAGAGCCTCTTCGCCACCATCACGGCCGAGGCGGGGCGGCTCGACATCTTCTACGCCAGCGCGGGCGTCGGCAAGCTCGATGAGTCGTTGTCCGAGGTGACGCCGGCCAGTTTCGACGAGGTCTTCGGCCTCAACGTCCGTGGCACGCTTTTCGCAGCGCAGCGGGCCGCCGAGTTGATGACCGGGGGCGGCGCCATCATCCTCAATGGATCGGCGGCGGCGGCGAAGGCGATACCGGGATCCTCGGTCTACGCGGCCAGCAAGGCGGCGCTGCGGTCGTTCGCGCAGGTGTGGAGCGCTGAACTGGCCGACCGAGGGATCCGGGTCAACGTGCTGCACCCCGGTCCGATCGACACGCCGGCGCTGGACCGGCTTTCCCCGGAAGCACGGGACTATCTCATCTCGCTGACGACTGTCGGCCGGCTTGGCGAACCACGCGAGGTGGCAGGGACTGTGCTCTTCCTGGCCTCCGCCGATGCCGGCTTCGTCAGCGGCACCGAGTTGTTCGTCTCTGGGGGCATGGGCCAGTCCTAGTCCTGGAGTCTCCATTGGCCTTGGTGGTCCGGGTCAGGTAGTGGGGACACAGTGCGGTGTCTCCAGTACCGCCCGGAACGGTGTCGGTCTGATTACGAAGCGCCGTGCCGCGCGATCGGCTCATTGGGCATGCAGACCGTGTACTGGCCAGGACTTAGTTCCGTCTCTTCATCGCGGCGGTTGAGTGGGCGACCGAACACATTCGGGAGCGCGTTCCCGGGGCCCGCGTCGCGATCATGGGCGACTCCGCCGGCGGCGGCCTCGCGGCCGCGACGGCGCTCGCGTGCCGCGATCGAGCGATCGGGCCGCTGGCTGCCCAGATCCTCGTCTACCCCATGCTCGACGACCGCACCGCGCACGCAGCCAGGGATGTCGAGCCATTCGCCCAGTTCGTCGGCGCCGATCTATGTGACGCACAGTCCACGGCAGAACTTGCGGCCAGGCCACCGAATTCGCAGAGTCCGCCGGCGGATCCCTCGACATCCTGGTGAACAACGCCGCGATCGGGACTGGTGGACCGACAGCCGGCACTGAGGAGTCGACTTTCGACGCGGTCCTGTCCACGAACCTGAAGGCACCGTTCTACCTGGTCGCGAACCTCGCACCCGCGATGGCCGCACGCGGCGGCGGCGTGATCGTCAACGTGTCCACGCTGGCAGCCGAACGCGCGCTCCCCGGCCTCGCGGTCTACGGAGCGAGCAAAGCAGCGCTCGACCTGCTGACCAAGAGCTGGGCGGCCGAGTTCGGCCCCGCCGGAGTGCGGGTGAACTCGGTGAGCCCCGGCCCGACCCGCACGCCGGGATCCGAGGCCTTGGGAGACGGGCTGCAGCAGCTGGCGGAGCAGGCCCCGCTGGGTTTCGTCGCCGATCCGGAAGACATCGCCGCAGCGATCGCGTTCCTTGTCAGCGATGAGGCTCGCTTCGTCACCGGCGCGGTGCTCGACGTCAACGGTGGCCGCACGGTCGTATGACAAATCGTGAGGGTCATCTCACCTTGTAACCTGGACAGGTGGGAGACGCACTTCACCACTCGGCCGCTCCACGTCTGCGCCGTGACGCAGCTCGCAACCGTGAACGGATCCTCGAGGCCGCGCGCCTGTCGTTTGCTCAGCAGGGCGTTGACGCTTCGTTGGAGCACATCGCCAAGGTCGACGCGATGGCCAGGTTGAGTGCGCCATACCGGTCGGGGATTGGGGAACAACATGGAGAGCATGGCCCGCCCCGCCGAGCGTGACGAGCGGGCCGTCATCGACAAGGCGGCCGATCTGCTCGCCGCACTCGACGGCGAGCAGGCAGGCGTCGGGGTCAGTGAGCTGGCTCGACGCGCGAGGCTGAGCAAGTCCACGGCGTTCCGGGTGCTGGGCGCGCTCGAACGCGCCGGGATGGTCGACCGCGTCGGCACCGGCTACCGCATCGGGAAGATGCTGCGCCGACTCGGTCGCGACTCGGTGGGACCTCGGCCCGAGTTCGTCCGTGACGCGCTCGTCCCGTACGTCGCGGACCTCTTCGCGCTCACCGGGCAGACGGTCCACGTGGCAATGCTGGACGGGCCCGAGGTCGTCTACCTGACGAAGGTCTTCGGGCATCGGCAGGCGCCGATCCGTCCCTGCCCGGGCGACCGGTTCGCCGCACACGGTGTCGCGATCGGCAAGGCGCTTCTCGCGTTCGACGGCGACGCCGCGAACATCCTGCACACCGCCACTCTCCGGGCCTTTACCCCGCGCACCGCAACAGACCCGGCGGCGCTGCTAGCCGAGCTGGCCAGGGTCCGCTCGGGCGGGATCGCGTTCGACGCCGACGAGGCCCGTGTCGGAGTCAGCGCCGTCGCCGTTCCCCTGCGCGGCCCCGGTGGCGACGTCGTCGCCGCGTTGTCGATCACTTACGCGAGTTCCGATCCGTCCGCGGTCCGCTACGCCGAGCATGTGCGCAGCGCCGGGGCGGCCGCGGCCCCGGCGCTGCGACGGGCGCTGGCTCAGCGACCGCGTTCGGGGTCGGGGTAGCGCCCGCCCCGCACGTGGGCGGGGTCGAAGAGAGCGCCCAGCTGTGCGACCTCGTCCGCGCTCAAACCGACCTCGGTCGCCGCCGTGTTCTCGCGCAGATACTGCACGCGCTTCGTCCCGGGAATCGGGACGACGTCGAGCGGCTGGGCCAGCAGCCACGCCAGTGCGACCTGGCCAGGGGTGGCGCCCTTCGCCACACTGAACTTCTCGAGGGCGTCGACCAGGTCGATGTTGCGGTCCAGGTTCCCGCCGCGGAATCGGGGGAGGATCGAGCGGAAGTCGGTGGCGTCGAAGACCTGGTTGCGGTCGATCCGCCCGGTCAGCATCGCGCGGCCGAGCGGGCTGTAGGGCACCAGTGTGATGCCGAGTTCCCGGCAGGCCGCCACCACCCCGTCGTCCTCGACCGATCGCTCCCACAGCGAGTACTCGCTCTGCAGCGCGGCGAGGGGGAAGGTGGCGTGGGCACGGCGCAGCTGGTCGACCGGCAGCTCACAATGCCCGATCGCCCGAACCTTGCCCTGTGTGACCAGCTCACCCATCGCACCGACTGTCTCCTCGATCGGAACGGACGGGTCCTGCCGGTGACAGTAGTACAGGTCGATGTGGTCGGTGCGCAGTCGCCGCAGGCTGGCCTCGCACGCCTGAGCCACGTAGGCGGGGTCGCCGACGAGGCGCACGGCGCCCTCGGCGCTCATCTGCACCGCGAACTTGGTGGCGATGACGACCTCATCGCGACGGCCCGCGATCGCTTCCCCGATCAGCTCCTCGTTGTGCCCGAAGCCCTTGGTCGGCGCGCCGAAGGCGGCATCGGCCGCGCCGTAGATGTCCGCGGTGTCGAACATGCCCACGCCGAGGTCGATCGCCTCGCGCAGGGTCGCAATGCTGTCGTCGCGGTTGGCGTCGCCGTAGGACTGGGACATGGTCATGCAACCGAGTCCGATCGGGCGCATGCTGATGTCCGAGTGCCCCAGCGTGACGCGGGCGCGCACCTGGTCGTTCTTCTCCGTCATGGATTCGACACAATCAGGCGCGACCGCCCCGCTCAACGCGTCGTGCCGCAGAACGGCACAGGTTCACCGGACCAGCCCGGAACAGCCGGCTAGTACGTGCGCAGGGTGGCGATGCCGCGGCCGCCCGTCCAGTGCCTGGAACGTTGGGTCTATGGGTTGTGGATCTTCGCCCACACCCTGTGGCCCAGCTCGTCGTTGCCTTCGTAGCCCACTTGATCGGCGATCGCGGCGACCATGGCCAGGCCGCGACCCCGCTCGGCGTCCGAGCAGCAGCGCTCGCCGAAGCGGGGGATGCTTCCCCAGCCGCAGTCATAGACCGCGATGGTGATCGTGGTGGTCGTGCGGGTGATCTCGACGATGAAGGTCCCGTGAGGGCGGCCGCTGCTGGTGTGCTGGAGGGCGTTAGCGGCGAGTTCGGCGACGATCTGCTCGGCGTCGTCCTGGCAGGGGGAGTCGGCCAGAAGGTAGCAGGTGAAGTGGCGGACGTGGGGGATCTGGTCCAGGGTGCCAGGGAAGGTACGCCGCCAGGTCAGGCCGCCGGGGTGCAGGTCGACCATCGCGTCGATGAGTTCGCGTTGGACGGCTCCCGATTCGCGTTGCTTGGGGACGAACACGGTGGCGAGCGCGGTGGTCTCGGGCATCGGGGTTTCTCCATGGACACGTCAGGGGTTCGGTTCGTCGTTAACATGCTGCCCCGTCAGCCGCGCCGCATGGACCCCCACCACGTCTTCATTGATCGCCCGCGTCATATCTTCTCTGACCTGCGCGAATCCGTCGGCGCCCATGATCGGCATCCCGCTGCGGCCCTGATCGATCCCCCAATTCGCTCGTGCGAGGTGTGACCGTTTCTCACGACTAACAATCACAAAGTGGAGGAGGTGCGGGCGCCCCACAAAGCACATACGTTGGGCAATCGAGTGACTACACTATGCAGCGTGACCCCTGCATATGCCTTGACCTACACTCAAGACATGAGCGACAGCGCCTTCGAGGTCCCACTGAACGAAGCCGACGGCCACCTGCCCGAGGTCATCAGTGCCGCCTCCGAGCGTGGCGCTATCGCCTACCTGACCGATCACGGCCGCCGAGTGGCCGCCATTGTTCCCGCCGACGACGCCTGGTACTGGGCGCCCGGCTGGCAGGCGGCCGAAGTCGAGGCCGACGCGGATTTTCGAGACGGCCGCAGCCGACGCTTCGACAGCATGGATGACCTCTTCGCCGAGAGCGACGCCATTCGCGGGGAGACGTCCGCTTGAAGTACGAGCGGTCCGACTCGTTTCTGCGGGATCTCTCACGGCTGCCTTCGGAGCATTACGCGCTGTTCAAAGAAGCGGTCTGCAAGCACTTCCTGCCCGCGCTCGCCCAGGGGGCCCACACGGGCCACGTGCCCTGGCCAGTACGGCTACGCATCCACAAACTCGCTGGCACCGACGTCTACTCCATGACGTGGAACTTCGCCTCGCCGGACGGGCGTGCCACTTTCCGCTTCACCACGGAGGACGACGGCGAGACGATCCTGCAGTGGCGACGCATCGGCGACCACTCCATCTACGACCGTCCTTAAGAGCGGCCGCTGCGGCCCGAGCAATCCTCCCTTGCTCGTACAGAATGCGACTATTCCATTACAATGGGTGAGAAATTCCAGCGTGGAGGGGGCGTGGATGTCCGGCGAGGGCTACCGGGTGCTGATTCAGGCTCGTTCGTGGAGTCGGCGTCTCAGGGAGAAGGGCTTCACATGGGGTCAGATCGCCGATGTGCTCGCGCTCACTCACCAGGTGAGCCCGTTGCGGCTGTATCGGCTGGCACACGGGCGCACCGCGGCCGACGTGGTGGCCATGGTCAACGACGCCGACCCGGCGGGCACCGCCGCGTTGCGCGAGTCTCGGCTGTACGACTTCGAGTCCTGGCCGGAAGCAGGGCGGCGGCCGTCCGCCTCTCTCCTCGCCGTCCTGGCCGAGATCTATGAGACCGCTGCCCGGAGCCTGGTGCGCGATGAGGACTTGGCCTCGTATGGGCCCTCTGATCGTGAGCTGATCGGCGGCGCGGACTTCCGCGACATGGACGCCAACCGGCCCTCGTCTCCGGGCCGTGTCACCATGGAGGTGAGCGCAGCAGCCATACCCGCTGACCCGTCGCTCTTGGACGCCTCAGCGTGCGTTCGGTTGCTGCATGCCACCGGCGTCGAGGAGGCCGACGTGAAGCGACGGGAGTTGCTCTTCGAACTGGCCCTGGTGCTGGGCGGGACGCAGGCGCTGGATTTTCTACGCATCCTTACTCCAGATGAGGAGGAACGCCTGGCCGGGGTGCTGCGCAGCACTTGGCGAGTGGACGAGGCCACGGTGCGGAGCTTCGAGAAACTCCAGATGCACGCGCGCCGGACCGACGACGTGTCCGGTCCTGCCGCGCTGCTGCCGGTGGTCAATGGGCAGCGGGCGGCGCTCGGTCGGCTCCTCGCACGCGAGTCGATGCCGCCGAGCCTGCGCGACCGGCTCCTCGATACATATGCGCAGATGTCGCAGTTGGCTGGCTTCCTCGCCTACGACCTGCTTGATTACGCGGTGGCCGAGCAATCGCTGAACGACGGGCTGCGTGCGGCACTTGACCTCGGGGATCCGACGTTGATCGGCTACGTGCATTACTGGCTGGGCAGGCTGGCCGCTGACCAGGATCGGACAACCGCGGTTTTGGACCACGCCTTCGCCATTCGGAGTTGGGCCGCCCGGTCTCCGAGCAAGCTGCTGGCACCGCTGCACGAAAACTTGTTCGCGGTCGCCCACGCCGCTGAGGGTCACGCTGCGGCGAGTGCCCGCGCGTATGACAACGCGGTCGCGTCGGCAGGAGCGCCGAAGGACAATGAACCGGCGTTCCTGTACTGGGTCTCGCCACCGGTGGTGGAACTCGGGAGCCTCGCCTTGCAGGCCCGGCTGAATCAACCCGGACACATCATCAAAGCGGCCGAGCGGTATCTGGCCGAGCAGGACCCGAGGTTCAAGAGACGTCGCGGGTTGCTGTTTGCCCGATACGCCAGTGGCTTGACCCTGGCCCAGGAGATCCCCGAAGCGGCGGCCAAGCTGACGGAGGCTGCCGGCATCACCAGACAGCACAGCTCGGCTCGGCTGACCGATGAGATCAATCAGGCGCGAGCCCGGCTGGAGCCCTGGGCGGACACCACCTACGTTCGCCAGTTGGATGGGACCCTGCGGTCCTGCGGACTCACTTGGGCTTGTCCAGCAAGAGGGGCTTGAGCTGGCGGAAGAATTCGGTCGCGTCTGCCAGAGAGTCCCTGCCCGGTGCGCCCTCCATGATGTTGATGGAGAGAAGGCGCTTGTAATCGGGTGTCCATCCGTAAACGTAGGCGATGGTCTGGTCCTTGGCGTTCTTCCGCCGCGCCCCGAAGCCCGGACCCAATTCGACGGGCAGGTCATTCCCTTGGGTGGTCTTCTTGGTGTTCTCCAGCCCTTCCGGGCTGATAGGGGACGGTTCAAAGACTTCGATCAAGAGTCCCTGGTCGCCTTCCGGACCCAATTCCTCGCTCACGGTGCATGACTCGAAACGTCGGCCCATGTCCATCTTTGTGCCATAGGCCCTGTAGTCGTTTAGGCCTGTGGCGATCTTAATGGCGCTCGCCGAGATCAGGTCGCATTCTTGCGGGGCGGCGGTCACATTACCCAGCGGCCGGGTGTCTGGTGGCGGAGTGGGAGGAGACGTGCACGCCGCCGCTAGGGCGAGGAGGGCAAGGACGGGGACTGCCGACGGTTGGACTCTCATGAGCCATGCTCGGAATAGTATTTTTCGGCGCTATCGAATCCTATCTCGATGGCGTCATCCGGCCGGCCGAAGACGCGGCCGGTCTCGTTCAGCCCCAGCCACTCCACGTAGTCGTCGAGTTGGTCGGCATTCATTTCGGCCCTTGGTCTGATTTCTCCGTCGACCATAAAGTGTCCGTCCGAGCCTGGGGAGAAGTCCTTGTGGTGGTATGGATGCGTCCTGGCAGGCACGGAGTCGTCCCCGAAAAGGCCGTGGCGCATCATCGCTGCCGCCGTGAGATCGGTGAACATATTCTTGGCCGCTTCCATTGCGGTGTCAGCGTTCTCGCGAGCCTGGTTCTCGTGACTGGACTTGACCTTTCCAAAGATCGCCTCCTTGGCTTTGTCGACCAGGAGTCCGACGAACTTTCCCTGTGGTCCTGGGGCCAGTCCGACGACGTTTTCGGTCATTTCCTTGAAGGCGGCGAAGCGTGCATCGTTTGCCTTCGCCTTTTCGATCGCGGAGATGTTGGCGGCGTCGGCAATCACCCAGGTCGTTCTGCTGAGGCCGCGCGCCGCCCGGGCGAATTCGGCGCCCCCGCTGCGGCTCATGCGTTCTTCGAGTATGTCTTGTCGCATGGCGTCGAGTTCCTGTCGCGTGGCCTCCGGATGAGACTTCCGCCATGCCGTGAAGTCGGCCCTGACCTCCGTTGCGACCTTGCTGGCCACTTCGCCCAGTATCTTGGCGGAATACAGCCCGTGTGCGGCGGCCATAGTCTGGAACACGTTGTCGTCTTCGAAGGCCCACGTCATGGCCTTCTTGATGCCTTTCCCGTCGAACATGGCGCCGTAGGGTTCCGCGCCGCGCAGGTTCTTGTCCGGGTCCACGTCCGTTACTACGCCTGGCACTTCCGCGTTGAACGACTGCACGGCACGGTGCACGTCCCCGGTATATTGGGCCAACACCTTACCGAGGTGGGCGCGGGAATGTGGAAGATTCGCCTGAACCTTAGCATCGCTCCAGAAATGGAGCGCCCATGAGGCGATCATGGCGGACTTGTAGCCGCGCGAATTCCCCGGTGGCAAGTCGTGGTCACGGAACTCCGTGCTGGATGCCTGAATGGCCCACCCGAGATCGGCGTCCGCGTCGCCGTTCCAAGGGTGTTGCCGCATCAGGTAAGCAAGAGGCGTGCGCTGCGGGTCGGTGAAGAAGTCCTGGGCGACGGCGGGATGGTGGGCCAGCGCGACCAGGGCCGTGCCCATGGGGCTGAGATCGCCGGGTGAGATGTCTTTGGGGCCGGGCATTGTCCAGGGGTCTCGCTGGCGATCCGGGTCAGGAGGATGGGCCACGTCTTTGTCGTATAGTTTCCGGACCAGCGTGAGCAGAAACGTGTGGTCGAACTCGCCGTCCTGGAGCAGCCTCTTCACCGCGAACGCGTCCTGCGGGTTCTCGATGCCATCGACCAGTTGGTCGGCGTAGTCGTCGGCTAGTTTCATCCGGCCCACCCCGCGCGAGGCCGTGCCCAGGAGTGTGCTGAGCATGGTGGCGAGCCTGTCCTGCGTCGCGACGTCGCGCTGGTCCGGGCGGTTCGACGGCGGAAGGCCGGGACCGTACAGCCTGGCGATCAGGGATTTGAGCTCGCGCGGCGGTATTTCCTGGGCGAAGGCCACGGCGAAGAACGGATCGTTCTTGTGCCGCTCGATTTCGGCCACGGTTTTGGGGTCGAGGGAGTGGCTCCCGATCTGCTCCCGTAGTTTCGTGGCCAGGAGTTTGGCGGATGCCGCGCCCTCGGCGGGAGACTTCGACAGCCAGTTGGATTCGTTGGCCCAGAGAATGCCGCCCTTGCCGGAGTTTCGGTCCGGGGTGGCGAGAATCAAGTCGAGGCGGCCCTGGAGCGACGGAATTTGATCGCTCATCTGGCGGCCGATGGCGTGTACCTGGGTCGGACCCCAAAGGCGGATACCGAGTGAGGTCAGGGCTCTCTCCACCTGGAGGCCGACGTCCGGAATCGTGCCGCTGACCCGTTTCATGCCGTTGATCAGTTGTGTCATCAGTGTGGGATTGATGCCCACCTGAGGGCTCATTGGGTGGACGCCCCTTTTGTCGGCTCGGACGGCTGGAGGGAGTCCACCAGCGCCAGGGCTCGAGTGAAAAGGTCCTTGAAAGCCCGATCCCACGCGCGTAGATCGGCGCCGAGTTCGTCTCCGGCCGGGCCTTTGAGTGCGCCGTCATCGACCAGGCGAACGAGCGCGATCACGTCGCTCGCGTGTTGATCGCGCAATTGTTCAATGTGCCGCCTGGCTGCGTCGATTTGTTCCTGCGTCGCCATCATCGCCTGATCTCGCCGATCTCCTGGAAGTGGGGGAGACGCCGGCCGAGGGCATCGTAACGAGGGGCAGGGACGCCTTGCGGCGGAATGCTTCGAACCCAGCGAAAAGGCTATGGAATAGCAGAAAAAGGTATCCCCCCAGGATGGGGTTATGCCGGAGGTATATCTAAGATCAACGCCTGAGCCCTCGGCTTCGGCAGCCCCTTCTAGGGCTTTTCTAAGGTTCGCCGACGGTGTGCTGAAGGTGGGCCGGGTTGGGTTGGCCGTGTCGCCGGCACCGCGCCGGTGCGGAAGGGAGAAGGGACATGGAACGGCGAAACGCTGTTCTGGTCGTCGGAGTGGCCATGGCGCTGGGATTGGGCGGGTCGGGCGCGCTGGCCGCCTCTGCCGATCAGCAAGCCGCCGACGACCCTTGTCGCACGTCGGCGACGCTCTCGCCCGCCGACGCCGCCAAGATCGCCGCGAAAAAGGAGGCGGCCGCGAAGGATGGCCGGGCCGGGGACCGGACGGACAAACCTCAGGAGAAGGGGGTCGGGGTTTCTGAGCTGGCCCAGGCCCTCTCCGATGAGCTGGGCGTCAGCCTGGACCGGGCGACGTCGGCCGCGGAGCAGTTGTTCGCGCTCTCCGGGGTGGACCCGGACTCGGCGGAGTTCGCGGCTGTGGCCAACCGCCTGGGCGTCTCGGCGGAGCGGCTGCACCAGGCGCTGAAGAATTTCAAGCGAGCAGCGTCGGGACTCCCCGAGAAGGGCGGCTCATCCGGCAAGTCTCCGGGCTCTTGAGTCGCGAGCGGGCTGGGCGGCGGCAGGTCCAAGGAGGGAGAGTAGGCCCATGCACGTCCTTGTGGCCGACGATGACGAGGCCGTCCGCCGCTCCCTGACGCACGCGCTCGCCCGCGAGGGTTATCACGTGAGCACCGCGGCCGACGGCCTGCACGCGCTGGCGTCGGCCGGCGGCGGCAGGCAGGACGCGGTGGTGCTGGACATCATGATGCCCGGGCTCGACGGGCAAGAGGTGTGCCGCCGCCTGCGGGCCGGGGGAGACCGTACCCCCATCCTGATGCTCACCGCCCGCGACCTGGTCGCCGACCGGGTCGCGGGCCTGGACGCCGGCGCCGACGATTACCTGGCCAAGCCGTTCGCGCTGGAGGAGTTGCGGGCCCGGCTGCGCGCTCTGCTGCGCCGCAGCGGCGTGGCGCAGGAGCTGCTGGTCTTCGCCGACCTCGAGTTGGACACCGCCGCCTGCCAGGCTCGCCGTGGCCCGCGAGTGCTCGACCTGACCAGGACCGAGTACACGCTGCTGAAGGTCTTCCTGCGCAACCCGAACCGGGTGCTGAGCCGCGACCTCATCTTCTCCGCGGTCTGGGGTTACGACTTCGGCCCGTCCTCCAACGCGCTGTGGGTCTACATCAGCTATCTGAGAGCCAAGCTGGAGGCCGGGGGCGAGCCACGGCTGATCCAGACGGTACGCGGCCTCGGCTACGTGCTGCGGGAGGAGCCGTGAAGCTGCGTACCCGGGTCGCGCTGGCCGGTGCGGCCGTGGTGGCGGCGGCGCTGCTGACGGCATCGTTGGTGTTGTATCCGGCGGCGGCGGCCGGGCTGGCCGGCCAGCACGACGGGGAGCTGGTGCTGGCCGCCGGCCAGGTGCCCCAGCTGCTCCGTTCCTTCAAGATCAGCAACAAGCCCCTGCCCGACCGCCCGGTCAGCGTGGGCAACACCCTTTTGCAGTTCGTCCCGCCCCCGGTCACCCCTGGCGCCGTCGCCGGCTTCGTGCCCCTCACCAGCCGGGACGCCGACGTCGCGGAGGGCAGGAGTACCGCGTACTTTCAGGAGGCGACCTACGACGGCGTCCGCTACCGCATCTATACCACCGCGTTCGTCGAGATCGACGATGGGCTGGTACGCACGGCGTTCCCACTGGACCGGGACGCCGCGACGCTGGGCGGGCTGGCCCTGCTGCTGGCGGCGCTGACCCTGGGAGGCGCGGCCGTCGCCGGAGTGGGCGCCCGGCTGGCCGCGGGCCGCGTGCTGAGTCCCATCGGCCGTCTCACCGAGGCGGTGGAGCGGATCACCGCCACCCGTACGCTCACCACCGACGGCCTGGACGGCGGCGGCAGGGACGAGGTCGCCCGCCTGGCCCGTTCCTTCACCACGATGACGAGCGCGCTCCAGGAGTCGCTGCTGGCCCAGTGGCGCCTGGTCGCCGACGCGTCCCATGAGCTGCGTACCCCGCTCACCAGCCTCATCACCAACCTCGAGCTGCTGGGAGAAGGCCGCGGCACCGCCGACCCCCAGGCCCCCGCACTCGTTCACGAGGCCCGCGACCAGGCCGGCGAGCTGCGCGTCCTGATCAACGACCTCGTCGAGCTGGCCAGGTACGGCGACAGCCAGGTCCACACCGAGGACGTCCGCCTCGACCTGGTCGCGGAACGCGCCGTCGCCCGGGCGCGCGCCCGCGCACCGCACGTGAGCCTGCGGACCGAGCTCGCCGAGTGCCTCGTACGCGCCGACCCGGACTCCGTCGACCGGGCCGCTGCCAACCTCATCGACAACGCGATCAAGTGGAGTCCGCGCGGCGGCGAGGTGCTGGTGCGCGTGCAGCCGCCGGGCACACTCTCGGTCACCGACCAGGGACCCGGCATCGCGCCGCAGGACCTGCCCTTCGTCTTCGACCGGTTCTACCGCGCCGAGGCGGCCCGCTCGCTGCCCGGCTCCGGCCTCGGCCTGGCCATCGTCCGCCAGATCGCCGAAGCCCACGCGGGCACCGTGCGCGCCGAACCCCTCCAGCAGGGCGTCCGCCTGCTCCTGTCCCTGCCCGCGGCCACCTGAGGTCAGAGCCAGTCGCGGCGTTTGAAGACCGTGTAGAGGATCAGGCAGACGGCGGCCATGAGCACGATGGCGAACGGATAACCGAAGATCCAGTGCGTCTCGGGCATGAAGTCGAAATTCATCCCGTAAATGGTCCCCACCAGCGTCGGCGCGAACAGGATGGCGGCCCAGGCGGAGATCTTCTTGACCTCCTCGCCCTGCCGGATGCTCGCCTCCGTCATCCGTGCCATTTCCGCGTTCTGGGCCTGGGTCACCAGTGTCGAATTGACGACGAGAATATTCTGCAACATCTGGCGGAAGGCCGAGATGCGTTCGGTCACCGTGATCGAGTGGTCGGCCACGTCCCGCAGATAGCTCTGCAGCTCGTCGTTCACCCCGTATTTCGGCGCCCCCGCGATGAACCCGTGGATCATCCCCACCAGCGGCGCCGTGGCCCGGTGGAACTCGATGACCTCGCCGGACAGCTCGTAGACGCGCCGCGAAACCGACGGGTCGCCGCTGAACACCTGGACCTCGATCTCCTCGATGTCCTTCTGCAACCCGGCCACCACCGGCGCGTAGCCGTCGACCACGGCGTCGAGAATCGCGTACAGGACGGCCTGCGGGCCCTGCCGCAGCAGGTCGGGGTTCGACTCCATGCGCTTGCGGACGGCCTGCAGATCGGGCGCCTCCGCATGGCGTACGGTGATCACGAAGTTGGGCCCGATGAAGACGTGCACCTCGCCGAACGCGACCTCCTCCACCTCGTCCAGGTAGCGCGCGGCGCGCAGCACCACGAACAACGTGTCGCCGTAGCGGTCGGCCTTGGGCCGCTGCGAGCCGACGATGGCGTCCTCCAGCGCCAGTTCGTGCAGCTCGAACTCCTCGCCGAGTTTGACCAGCTCCCACTCCTTCGGCCGGTAGAGGCCGATCCAGGCCATGCTGCCCGGCATCTTTTTGAGGTGCTCGAAGGCGTCGGCGAGCGAGCCGGGGGTGTCGACGCGCTCCCCGTCCCGGTAGATCGCGTTGTCGATGACGGTCGGCCGGTAGGGATGCTCCTCCGTGGCCCGCGGGTCCATCGAGTGCTCAGGCGCTTCCTCGCGTACGTCACCGCTGCGCCTGAACCCCTTAACCCTGGCCATGCCTCCTCCAATCGGCTCATGACGGCCCGAGGTCGTCCAGCGGCCGGGTCGCCCGGTCCCTGATGCTCTTGCGCCACATCGGCGTCCACCCGAACAGCAGCCCGTGCGGCCTGCCCAGCGCCATCTTCGACCAGCGCCGGAAATCGAACTCGTCGTGGTGGCGAACGATCAGGTCGTCCTCGAACCTGAACAGCGCCCCGATCTCGTTGACGACCTCCCGGCCCGTGCTCGAGAACGTGTAACGAGCGGTCCAGTGCGCGGTGCCGCTGAAGTCGTCGGCCGTCACGTCACGATATTCGGATTTAAGCCCATTTCGCACACCGAGCTGCAGTCGCCACATCCTCATGACGCGGTCGCGTCCCTCGACCTCCTGGAAGATCGGGTCGCCGAAGCTGACCTCGGAGTGGTAGCAGCGCTCCATGGTCGCGAAGTCCGTCTGCCCCAGAGCGTCGTAGAACGTGCTGATGAGCGCCACGTGCCGATCGTTCACCTCTCTATCAGATCATGGCCGCACCGTTGTCCCAGCACACGGCCCGTAGCCACGCGTCACCGAGATCGAGCCTGGCCAGCGCGTCGAGCTGATGGGCATAGGGGTGCGGAATGGTCGGGAAATCACTGCCGAGCACCACCTTCCCCGACAGGCCGAGATCACGCAGCGCGGGCCGCAGCCGGGCGGGGAACGGCATGCCGCGCTCGGCGAAGTCGGTGAACGTCATCGTGGTGTCCAGCGCGACCCGCTCGTAGCGGGCGGCCAGCTCGAAGAACGGGTCGTACTCCGGCATGCCCAGATGAGCGATCACCACCCGCAGTCGCGGATGCCCGCGCAACACCTGCCCGATCGGCTCGGCCCCGACATGACCACCGGGCACCGGCACCGAACTGGCGTGCACCACCACCGGTACCCCGGACTCGGCCACGAGACCCCAGACCTCGTCCAGCTCGGGGGCCCGCGGGTCGAACCCGCCGACCTGCAGATGCACCTTGAAGATCTTGACGCCGTCCTCCAAGGCTCGGCGCACGTAGTCCACGACTCCAGGCTCGGGGTAGAAGGTCGCCGACGGGAGGCATTCGGGTGTACGGCGGGCGAAGTCCAGGGTCCAGGCATTGAGATCGACCGCCATATCCGGCTTATGCGCATATGCAAGGGCAGGAAACGCCCGTACCCCCATCTCCCGCAACCGCGCGACCCGCTCCGCCACCGGCCACTCGTACTCGATCTTCCACCCGCTCCCCAGCAGCGGGCCGCCGTGGTTGAAGTGGTGCCAGACCCGCCGCTCCATTCGCTCGGGCAGGAAGTGCACGTGCAGATCGATCAGCCCGGGCAACCCGAGCCCCTGCCACCAGTCCGTCACTTCCGCATCAGAATGTAGTTCTGTGGCCACGGACGAGACTTTACCTGGATAGGGTTTCTCCTCGATGGACACGTTCTGGGACCACCTGATCAAGGTTCAGCCTGACCCCGACCCCTGGGTCGTGGCGGTCTCGGCTCTCGCCGCGCTCGTGCTCGTCGGCTTCCGGATGCCCTGGCAGGTGTCCAGGGGCCTGATCACGATCGCCCACGAGGGCGGCCACGCGCTGATGGCGCTGGTCACCCGGCGCAAGCTCGAAGGCATCCGCCTGCACTCCGACACCTCCGGCGTGACGCTGACCAGGGGCAGGCCCACCGGGCCCGGCATGGTGCTGACCGCGCTCGCGGGTTACCTCGCGCCACCGCTGCTCGGGCTGGCCGCCGCGTGGCTGACCGAGATGGGGCACATCACGCTGCTGATCTGGAGCGTGCTGCTCTTCCTGGTCTGCATGCTGCTGCTGATCCGGAACCTGTACGGCGCGCTGATCCTGCTGGCCACCGGCGGCGCGGTGTTCGCCCTGATCATGTACGCGCCCAGCGACGTCCAGCAGATCGTCGCCCTGGTGGCCGTGTGGTTCCTGCTGTTCGGCGGGATCAGGCCGATCATCGAGTTGCAGCGCAAGCGCAGCCGGCGGCAGGCCAGGGATTCCGACGCCGACCAGCTGGCCAGGCTGACGTTCCTGCCCGGCGGGTTCTACGTGTCCTTCTTCCTGCTGGTGTCGGTCGTGTCCGTGGGCTTCGGCGCGTACCTCATGAACCCGCTCTAGTCCCGAAAAATCGCACTAAACTCCCGCAATAGCAGGGGGGAGTGTTGTGCTGCCAGTCGAGGACGCGCCCGGCTACCGGGTACTCGATCAGGCGGGCCAGGGCGGGTTCGCCGTCGTGTACCGCGCCTACCAGGAGCGCCTCGACCGGGTCGTGGCGCTGAAGGTGCTGTCCGTGGACCGGGTCGACCAGCGCACCATGCGCAGGTTCCAGCGCGAGTTGCAGCTCACCGGCCGCCTCACCGGCCACCCGAACGTCGTGACCGTCTTCGACACCGGAGTGACGCGCTCCGGGAAGCCGTACATCGCGATGGACTTCTTCGAGAACGGCTCCCTGCGCGACCGCGTGCGCAAGGAGGGGCCGCTGCCGGTGCCCGACGTGCTGCGGGCGGGCGTGAAGCTGGCCGGAGCGCTGGCCGCCGTACACGAGGCCGGGGTCCTGCACGGAGACATCAAGCCGCAGAACATCCTCATCTCCCGGTACGGCGAGCTCGCGATCGCCGACTTCGGCGTGGCCAGGGTCGTCGACTCCGCGGAGATCTCGGCCACCTCGCAGGCGTTCACCCCGCTGCACGCCGCCCCCGAGGTGCTCACCGGCCAGCCCCACTCCTCCTCGACCGACATCTACTCGCTCGGCTCCACCCTCTACCACCTGCTGGCCGGCCGGCCCGCCTTCCACAACCCGACGGACCCGTCGATCGCGCCGCTGATGTACCGCGTGCTCAGCGTCGAGCCGCCGCCGATCAATCGCCCGGACGTGCCGCCGGTGGTCCTCGAGACGATCTTGCGGGCGATGTCCAAACAGCCCGAGCTCCGGTACGGCTCCGCCCGCGACTTCGCGCGCCGGCTCCAGGCGGTGCAGGCCGAGCTGGGCCTGTCGGTGACGGACCTGGTCGGCGAGGATCCCGGCCCGGGGCCGAGCATGTCCACGGTCCCACGCCCCCGCCACGACCAGCCGGAACCGCCCGCCGGGCACAACGCGATGCCCGTCACCGGCAACCAGCTGCCTCCGGCGCAGCCCGGGAGGCCCGCGGCCGGCCAGGCCGCCCCCACCATCCCCCCAGCCGGACCCTCGCGGCGGCAGCGGAGCATCATGATCGGCGTCGCGGTCGCGGTCGTGGCGGCCGGTGGGACGGCCCTGGCCGTGTTCCTGTCCATCCAGCAGACCTCAGGGCGACAGACCACCACCGAGCCATCGGCGTCCCAGCCCCTGGACGACCAGCCGATCGACCGGCAGGACATAGCGGCACTCTCGCCACGCGGCCTCAAGGTGACAGCGGACCAGGGCGCCCTGGTGGAGCTGCGGTGGACGCTCCCCGCCGACGCCCGCCGCTATCCGGTGGTCCTCCAGCGCTCCCCGGTCAAGAAGGGCGAGCAGCCCATCACCGCCCTGGGCCAGGGGACCACCTCGACCCGCGTCGCAGGCCTGGACCCGGGCGCCGGCTACTGCTTCCTGGTGGGCGTGCCACTGCGCATCTCGGAGAGCTCGACGGTCGCCTGGTCCAAGCCGACGTGCATCAGAGGCGCGGTGGCCCGCTCAACGCGATAAGCCGACCTCAGCCCAGCAGCTTGCGCGCCGCCTGCTCGATCTCCTCCTCCGACAGCAGCACGTGCTCGGCCGCCCCGCCCAGCGGGATGAAGCTGTCGGCCGAGGTCACCCGCGCGATCGGCCCGGTGAACCCGGCATCGACCAGCTCGGCCACGATGCCCTCCGAGACGCCCCCGGTGTGCCGGGTCTCGTCGGCGATCAGCACGTTGCCGGTCAGCTCGGCCGCCCGCAGCAGGTCGTCCTTCGGCAGCGGCGCCAGCCAGCGCAGGTCGAGGACGCGGCAGCCGTACCCCTCCTGGGTCAGCCGCACCGCGGCCCGCAGGCTCATCCGCAACCCGTTGCCGAACGTCACGATCGTCAGGTCGCGCCCGTCGCCGTAGGAGCGCGCCTGCCCGATGGGCACGTGCGTCTCCGGCCAGCGCGCGGGCGGCGCGTACGGCGCCAGCCAGCCCCCGTCACCCTCGTCGAACAGGTCTTTCGTGTGGTAGAGCGCGATCGGCTCCAGGAACACACAGACGGACCCGCAGGTCTTGGCCGCCGCCAGGCAGGTGCGCAACATGGCCGAGGCGTCGTCGGGACGCGCCGGCGAGGCGATGACCAGCCCGGGGATGTCACGCAGCGCGCCCACCGCGTTGTCGTTGTGGAAGTGGCCGCCGAACCCCTTCTGGTAGGCGTACCCGGCCACCCGCACCACCATGGGGTTGGTGTAGGAGCCGCGCGAGAAGAACGACAACGTGGCCGCCTCGCCGCGGATCTGGTCGAGCGCGTTGTGCAGGTAGGCCAGGTATTGGATCTCCGGCACGGGCAGCTGCCCCGCCAGGCCGGAGCCGAGCGCCAGGCCCAGGATGGCCTGCTCGTCGAGCAACGTGTCGAACACCCGCCCCGGCCCGAACCTCTTCTGCAACCCCCTGGTCACGCCGTAGACGCCGCCCTTCTTGGCGACGTCCTCGCCGAACACCGCCATCTCCGGATAGACCACCAGCGCGTCGGCGAGCGTGCGGTTGATGGACTGGGAGAGCGTCATCGGCTTGTCGTTCTCCGGCAGGGATCCGGCGAACGCCTTCTCCCTGACCGCGCCCGTGGCCGCCATCGGACTGATCTTGGCGATCAGCTCGGGTTTGCGCGGCGCGATCGGCTGCATGATCTCCTTGGCGGAGCCGAGCCGTGGGCTGCGCGTCGTCTCCAGCGCGATCCGCAACACGTGCTCGCGCTGGGATTCGTACATCTTGAGCAGCTCTTCCGGCGTCTCCAGCCCGGCCGCCACGAGCAGGGCCGCGGTGCGCACCAGCGGGTCGCGCTCGAGGTCGGTCTTGATCTCGCGCTGGGTGCGGTACGCCTGCTCGACGTCGGACCCGGCGTGCCCCATGAGCCGCACGGTGGACAGGTGCAGGAACGCGGGGGAGCGGTTGGCGCGTACGTGCCGGACGGCGCGGACGGCGGCGTCGTACGTGTCGGCCAGGTCGCAGCCGTCGGCGGCGAAGTATTCGATGCCGGGACGCCGCGCGGCCGCCTCCACCCAGCCCTTGGGCGTGCGGACGCTGATGCCGATGCCGTTGTCCTCGCACACGAACAGGATCGGCAGCGACTGCCCCTGGAAGGTCGCGTAGGAGGCGGTGTTGAAGCCGGACAGCGCGCTCGCGTGGTTGATCGAGGCGTCGCCGAAGCTGCACACCGCGATCGCGTCCTCCGGCCACGCCGAACGCGCCCCGAGCGCCCGCGCCCGCTCGATGGCGAACGCCACGCCCACGGACCTGGGCAGATGACTGGCGATCGTCGAGGTCTGCGGGATGACGGCCAGGTCCGGATGGCCGAACACCTTGTGCCTGCCGCCCGCGATCGGCTCGTCGGCGGCGGCGGTCAGGCCCATCAGCACGTCGCGGATGCCCTGCTCGGGCAGCCGCCCGGCCTGCTCGGACCTGGTCAGGTAGAAAGCGCCGGAACGGTAGTGGAGCAGCGCGGGGTCGCTGGGCCGCAGGGCCGCGGCGACGGCCGCGTTGCCCTCGTGACCGGCCGAGCCGATCGTGTAGTAACCCTCGTCCTGCTCGCGGAGCCAGCGGGCGGCGATGTCCAGCAGGCGGCTGTCGAGCTGGCGCTGGAACAACGTCCCGCACTGCTCGCCGGTCAGGGCCGTGCCCTCGTGGACCGGCCGCACGGGATCTCGCGCGGGGCCCGCCTTCAGCGTCGCAATCGCCTGGGTGAAATGAGTCTCAACTGTGTCGCGCGCCACACCATCGATTATGTCTTCCATCGGGCCCCCCGTCTGCCGGACACCCCTGACACTGTTGTGGATCGGTCCGTTTGACCCACACTTATAACCGTTTGTCAGAATCCTCAACTTTCCCGGCCGCGTACCCGTCTACTAAGAGGACACACGTGGCACCCTCAATGCCGCGTTGAACCACCGGGGTCTCCAGAAAGGAACCCGTATGTTACAACGCATTCGTGTCGCCGCCCTCGCCATGGCACTGGGCGCCGGGGTCCTCGCCCTGACACCCACCTCCGCGACAGCGGCCAAGGCTCCCAGCATCTCCGCTGTGACCATCAGTCCCAGTCCCCCGATCGTCGTCTTCGACAGTGCGGTCACCGCCACGTTCAGCTTCACCACCAAGGACGCGGGCAAGGCCGAACTGCAGCTCAAGCCGCCCGGCCTGAGCGTGGGAACGCCGATCGAGCTCAAGCCCGCACCGTTCGGCCAGTGGACGAAGTGGACGGGCACCAAGTCCTTCGACGGCAAGGTCACCGGCAAGTGGAGCTTCCTCGCCATCGCCCACGGCGACGGTGACCAGTCCACCTCCGGCACGTTCGAGGTCGTCAAGGCGCTCGACACCAAGATCGTCGATTTCGACGCCAGCCCCGACCTGGTCGACAGGGGCGACCTGATCAAGGTCTCGGGACGGCTCCTGGCCGACGGCAAGGGGTACGGCGGGCAGTCCGTCGCGATCACCTTCCGCGAGCGCGGCGCCGACTCCTACCGCGAGATCACCAAGGTGACGACCGGCGGCAACGGCTGGTTCCGCGCCGCCGTCCGCGCCCGGGCCACCGGCTGGTGGCGGGCCGAGTTCGCGGCCACGGCCACCGCCAGGGCCTCCGTCAGCGACGCCGACAGAGTGGACGTCCGGCGCGGGAACCTCGGCAGCAGCATCGTCGGCTTCGACGCCCGCCCCGAGCCCGTGGACAAGGGCGACAAGCTCTCCTTCACCGGCGCCCTGCGGGTCGAGGGCCGCGACGGCGTGGCCGGCCAGCGGGTGGCCGTCTTCTTCAAGGCCGACGGCTCGCACAGATGGCAGTACGTCACCAGCGACGTGACCGGCCGCCACGGCCGCTTCTGGGCCTCCGCCACCGCCGAGACCTCCGGCTGGTGGCGCGCCGAGTACGCGGGCACCCGCGGCGTCAACGGCTCGGTCAGCGACGCGGACTGGGTCAAGGTCAACCAGCCCGCCCCAGCGCCCTCGAAGGCGGACACGCGGCTGATCAAGTTCAACGCGTACCCGGAGCCGGTCAAGCGCGGCAAGTACCTGAAGTTCAAGGGCAAGCTGCAGGTCGACGACGAGGGCACGTGGGAGGGCTACTCGGGTCGCGTGGCTCTCTACTTCAAGCCGCTGGGCTCGAAGAAGTGGCAGTACGTGAAGACGACCTGGTCGAGCGACAGCGGCCGGCTCTACACCAAGGTCAAAGGCTGGAACTCGGGCCACTGGAGGTTCGTGTTCGGCGGTGACGAGGACACCTACGGCTCCACCAGTCGCAAGGACTATGTCCGCGTGAAGCGCTGACCACCTGACACGGGACGAGGCCCGGGGGACACCACCCCGGGCCTTCTCCTTTGTGCGGCTCGCTAGTTGGGCTGCTGGTCGGTCAGCTTGGCGTCGATGCGGACGAGGATCGACTTGATGTCGGCGATCTCACCGTCGATGTGGTCGAACCGCGCGTCGTGCCCGTCGAGCCGCTTGTCGATGTGGTCGAACCGCGCATCGACCTGCGCGAAGCGTTCATCGACCTGGGCGAAACGGCCGTCCATCTCGGTCTTGAGCTCGGCGACTGCTCTGTCGATCCGGTCGAGGATGTTGTTTCCGACGAAGCCGACGCGGTCGCCCAGCGCGTTGATGCGATCGGCGATGCTCATTCCAGGCACGCCACTCACTGTAGCCTTCTCGAGCGCGGAGAGCCTGACATCCAGCTCTCGACACTTCTCCTGCAGATCCAACACCGGGTGTGCTCCTTCGGAGGGAGGGGACAGGAAGCGCGCGCGCATCAGGAAAGATACCCTCCGTGCACGATCGACCGCAGCCCGATGCGAAACCCCCTCTTATTCCGCCCGCCTGAACTCCGCGATCCCCACCCCCAGCAGCGCCACCCCGAGCGCCGCCACGATCCCAAGCTCCAGCGGCACCCCCACCTGGAAGTCGAACCACTTCACCCCGGGATTCAGCACCGCGTTGACCGCCGCGGGTACGTCCAGATGCGAGAAGACCGCCTCACGCATGGGATCCACCGCGTACGTCATCGGATTGACCACGGTCAGCACGTGCAGCCACGAGGGCAGGTTGGCCAGCGGGAACATCGCCCCCGACAGGAACATCATCGGCATGATCGCCATCTGCATCAGCCCGAAGAACGTCTGCATGTTCTTCATCCGGGCGGCCAGCATCACCCCGAAGGCCGTGATCGTGAAGGCGGCCAGGAACATCTCCGCCAGCAGCGTGATGAACAACGTGGGGGAGTAGGGGACGCCGACCAGCCCCGCCATGGCGAGGATGACGACGCCCTGCCCGGTGGCCACGATGGCGCCGCCCAGGCACTTGCCGACCACGATCGCCCCGCGCGAGACCGGCGCGACCAGCATCTCCCTGAGGAAGCCGAACTCGCGGTCCCACACGATGGACCCGGCCGAGAACATGCCCGTCATGATCACGGTCATGGAGATCATGCCGGGATACATGAACGTACGGTAGTCGACCCCCGGGATCGACCCCCGCACCAGCGAGCCCAGCCCCGTGCCCATGACGAACAGCCACAACACGGGCTGCATCAGCATGGACAACATGCGGGTTCGGTCGTTGACGAAGCGCAGCATCTCGCGGTGGAGCACGATCTTGATCGCCCGGAAGTCGTGACCGGCGCTGCGGGCCGGCACGCGGACGGTGATGGCCTCTGTCGCCATGACTATCGCCTCGCCATCGCTCTCATCCACGTCAGGTTGTCGGCGCCGGCCTCGGCGTCGCGGATCGTGGAGCCGGTGTAGGACATGAACACGTCGTCCAGGGAGGGCCGGGAGACGCTGACGGATTTGATCGGCATGCCGAGTTCGGCGAACAGCCGGGGGACGAACTCCTCGCCGGAGGTGACCGCGAAGGTGACCGCGCCCTCGTGTACGGCGGCCTCCAGGCCGAAGCGCTCCTGCAACGCCTTGATCGCCTTCTGGTCGTCATCCGTCTGGATCTGCACCCGGTCCTTGCCGACGCTGGCCTTCAGCGCCTCGGGGGAGTCGATGACGACGACCTGGCCGTGGTCGATGATGGCGATGCGGTCGCAGTATTCGGCCTCGTCCATGTAGTGGGTGGTCATGAAGATGGTGATGTCCTCCAGGAGGCGGAGCTGGTTGATGTAGCCCCAGATGGCCGCGCGGGTCTGCGGGTCGAGCCCGACCGTGGGCTCGTCGAGGAACAGCACCCGGGGTGAGTGCAGCAGGCCGCGGGCGATCTCCAGGCGGCGTTTCATGCCGCCGGAGAAGGTCATCACCTTGGCGTCCTTGCGGTCCCAGAGCGCGACCATCTCCATCACCTGCTGGATCCGGTCGCCGACGGCGGTCTTGGGGACGCCGTAGAGCTCGGCGTGGAAGCGCAGGTTCTGCTCGGCGCTGAGGTAGCCGTCGAGGGTGGGGTCCTGGAAGACCAGGCCGATGTTCCTGCGGACCTCGTCGCGTTCGCGTACCACGTCATGCCCGGCCACCGTGGCGCTGCCGCCGGTGGGGTTGACCAGGGTGCACAACATGCTGATCGTGGTGGTCTTGCCGGCGCCGTTCGGGCCGAGGAAGCCGAACACCTCACCCGGGCGCACCTCGAAGTCGACACCCTTGACGGCCTCGACCTTGCCGTACGTCTTCTTCAGGCCCTGCACGGCCACTGCCGCGTCCGTCGCCATTCAGTCCTCCGCCAAGATCTGGAAAATGGACTTACGGGTCTGCTTGATCAGCTTTTTGGCCTCGGCCAGCTGCTGGTCGCTGCCCGTGCGTACCAGGTGCGAGAACGCCTCGTTGAGCTGGGCCCAGAGCAGGCGCAATTCGTGGTGGTCCGCCGGCACCGTGCGCGCGACCTCTTCCCACGGGGCCTCGTCGGCATGCCTGGCGGCCTGCCGCCGGCCCTGCTCGGTCAGCCGGTACGTACGGCTCCCGCCCCCTTCGTCGCCGGCCACCAATCCTTCGTCCTCGAGCTGCTGGAGCGCCGGGTAGACCGATCCCGGGCTGGGTCGCCACACGCCGCGGCTGCGCTCCTCGATGTCCTGGATCATCTGGTAGCCGTTCTGCGGCCCCTCGTGGAGCAGGGCCAGCAGCGCCGCCCTGACGTCCCCGCGGCGGATCCGCGGCGCGGGCGTCTCCCAGTGGACCACCCTGCCGAACTCCGGCGCCGGCGGCGCGAACGGCGCCGGCGGCGCGAACGCGCCCGGCCCGGGCGGCGGCGGGGGAG